>NZ_JBFRNU010000017.1:62212-160009 GCF_041471145.1 Vibrio sp. 10N.261.54.A5
GAGATGCGAGATGCGAGATTGATGTGCTTGTGTAGTAAAAAGCTCAGGCAATAAAAAACGGAGCCTTAAGCTCCGCTTCTTATTGTATTCGCTAATTAAAAATTAACGAGCACGGAAGACGATGCGGCCTTTAGAAAGGTCGTATGGAGTCATCTCAACAGTTACTTTATCACCAGTAAGAATACGGATGTAGTTCTTACGCATTTTACCAGAGATGTGTGCTGTCACTACGTGACCGTTTTCAAGCTCAACACGGAACATTGTGTTTGGTAGAGTATCAAGGACAGTGCCTTGCATCTCGATTACGTCTTCTTTAGCCATCTAATCCTCTTTCGAAATTTGGCGGTTTTCAACGGCTTGATTGTGCCGTTAAAATCAAAATATGTAAAGTTGTCGCGTATTCTACCCTTGCCACCGCTGATTTACTAGCCTTTGATGACGTTGAAATCGTACTTTATAGTTCATCGCAGGGCATTCATCGATTTGATAACCCAAATATAACCATTGTTTTTGTTCTTTCTGGGCATGTTGGATCTGAAATAGAACGCCAAGTGTTCCCATCGAAATGTCTATATCAGGAGCGAAGAAGGTATAAAACGCGCTCGTACAGTGAGCCATGATGTCGGTTACGGCGATACCAACCAACTTGTTCCCATCATAGATGTGCATGAACTTTGTAGTAAGCCACTCATTTTTAGAGAATTGTAGAAACTCTTCTTTCTTGGGTGGGTACATGGTTCCCGAACGGTGACGA
Source organism: Vibrio sp. 10N.261.54.A5 (assembly GCF_041471145.1). Taxonomy (NCBI): domain Bacteria; kingdom Pseudomonadati; phylum Pseudomonadota; class Gammaproteobacteria; order Vibrionales; family Vibrionaceae; genus Vibrio; species Vibrio sp. 10N.261.54.A5. The sequence continues at coordinate 62,967 of NZ_JBFRNU010000017.1, forward strand.
GCGGTGATATAGCGACTGTATAAGTCAAACCAGTTGTCATCCATCTCATCTTTCAGTTCCCAACGTAGTGATTTTCCTTTGTTAAGGATCCGTCGTTGGCTTTTGGAAAGCTTAACCTCAGGAATTGAAAGCCGAATCGCTTGGCATGCTGAGCAATTATCGCAATGTGGCTTATAAATGGTTGAACCACTGCGGCGAAATCCATTCGCAAGCAGAACTTCATAGTTATCTGAGGTGTGCATGTGTTCGTCAAGCGTGACCGCCACTCTCTCTTCGAAGTGAGGTAAGTAGCTGCAAGCGTGATTGTCTGTTAATCCAATTCTGATTTGTTGTAAATCTGGATTCATTAAGGCATTTCCTTTAGCCATTGGGTTTTAAAGCATGCATCGTCAACGGAGAACTCTTTGAGTAATTGCAGAGAGCCTAGGAATTCATCCCTATCAACCTCGATAGCGCCCAAGGATTCCAAGTGAGGGTTCATGACTTGGCAATCAATCAGTTGTCCGCCGAATCGGGTAAAGTGTTTACAAAAGTACCACAGCGCAATTTTAGAGGCATTGGTCTTTAGGCTGAACATCGATTCACCGAAAAAGACTTGGCCTCTTTGTAAGCCGTAAAGTCCACCGATCAGTTCATCATCTTGCCAAACCTCAACCGAGTGGCAGAAACCTAATGAAGCGAGTTTGCGGTAGGCTGACTGCATGTCGCTGTTTAGCCAGGTTTCTTCTTCGGGTCTTAGTGAAGAGCAATAACCAATTACTCTGTCCGTCGCTTGGTTGATGCTGACTCGGTAATTGTGCTTTCTTTGAAACTTTTTAAGACTTTTTGACGGTTCGAATGTCTTAGGATTAAATACCGCTCGCGGTGCAGGGCTCCACCAAAGTATAGGCTCACCTGGGCCATACCATGGAAATATACCTTGGCTATAAGCGTTTAAAATTCGCATTGGTGATAAATCACCACCGAAGGCGAGCAGACCGTTGGGGTCATCAAGCGCGTCGAAAGGCGAAGGAAACTCTATACTAGTAGTATCAAGTTCGGTTAGGTATATAGTCATAAGTACCGCATTACAGATTAATCACTGACCAAGAGGTCTTTAGGAGTTTTACCATGAAGAAGTTGCTTTGGATTTTACTTGTTTTGCCCATGTTGGCAAATGCAGCTTACAACAGAAACCAAGCTCGACCAGTAAACGAGGTGGTTTATGGTGAGATTGATACGGTCAGATACATCACTCAGCAAGAGATCGTTGAGTCGAAAGCGAATGGTTGGGAAACCTTGTTAGGTGCGGCGATTGGTGGCTTGATTGGTAACCAGTTTGGCGGCGGCACTGGTAAAGAAGTGGCGACAGCTGTAGGTGCAGTAGCAGGTGCGGGTATTGCTCGTAACCGAGGTAACACACAATATAAAGTAGAGTACAAACTGGTCGAGTTATTGGTCAAAACCAAAGACGACAAGTTGGTCAACATTATCCAAGATGTCGATAACTCGATGCTGTTCAACCGAGGCGATGATGTACGAATTCTCTATTTTTCAGATGGTGTTCGAGTTGATCTCGTGTACTAGTATATAAATACGATTGATTGGCTAATTAATCACCGGTTTGGGCCGGATTAGCTCTGGAGTTCATTGGAAAAGTTCGTTAGTCTGCAAGTACGAAGAATTATTCATCACCCGAAAATAAATACGCACCAGTGACTTCGGGTGGTACAAGGACTATAAGATTTAATGGAAAGCCTTACGTTACAACCAATTCAAAAAGTGAACGGGGAAGTTAACCTACCTGGTTCAAAAAGCGTTTCCAACCGTGCACTTCTTTTGGCTGCACTTTCTACGGGAACCACTCGCCTAACAAACTTGCTAGACAGTGATGATATTCGTCATATGTTGAATGCATTGACTCAGTTAGGTGTTGATTATCAGTTGTCTGCAGACAAAACCGTTTGTGAAGTGACAGGTGTTGGTGGTGCATTCTCAAGTGACAAAGCCCTAGAGCTTTTCTTAGGTAACGCGGGTACGGCGATGCGTCCGTTGGCGGCTGCACTATGTTTAGGTCGCGGTGAATACGTTCTTACTGGTGAGCCTCGCATGAAAGAGCGCCCAATTGGCCACTTAGTAACAGCACTACGAGAAGCCGGTGCCGACGTTGAATATTTAGAGAACGAAAACTACCCGCCATTGAAGATCACAGGTACCGGTTTGAAGAGCGGTACGGTTTCTATCGACGGTTCGATCTCTAGTCAATTTTTGACGGCATTTTTGATGGCTGCGCCTTTAGCTGAAGGTGAAGTGACCATTAAAATTGACGGTGAATTGGTTTCTAAACCTTACATCGATATTACGCTGCACATCATGAAGCAATTTGGTGTGGACGTGATCAATAATGATTACCAAGAGTTTGTGATTCCTACCGGGCAATCTTACTCGGCACCGGGTGATTTCTTGGTTGAAGGTGATGCATCATCTGCGTCATATTTCCTTGCAGCCGCTGCTATCAAAGGTGGTGAGATTAAGGTCACTGGTATTGGTAAAAACAGTATCCAAGGTGATATCCAATTCGCTGATGCACTTGAGAAAATGGGTGCGGAAATCGAATGGGGTGACGACTACGTTATTTCTCGTTGTGGCGAGCTGAAAGGCATTGATATGGACTATAACCATATCCCAGATGCTGCGATGACTATCGCGACAACCGCATTGTTTGCGAAAGGCACAACGGCAATCCGTAATGTCTACAACTGGCGTGTGAAAGAGACAGACCGCTTGGCTGCAATGGCAACAGAGCTACGCAAAGTCGGCGCTGAAGTGGAAGAGGGTGAAGATTACATTATTGTTAACCCTGTGGCTGAACTGACTCATGCGGCGATTGATACTTACGATGATCACCGTATGGCGATGTGTTTCTCGCTGGTTGCTTTGAGCGATACGCCTGTGACGATTAATGATCCAGGTTGTACGTCAAAGACATTCCCTGATTATTTCGACAAGCTGAAAATGCTAAGTCTATAAAAATGCTTAGTATGTAAAGGTTTAGGAACAAAAAAGCTTGCCTAAGTGGCAAGCTTTTTAATTATTGCTGAATTGTAAATTCTTTCGAAAGGTGGTGCGCTAAGTATTTAAACATGTTAAATACCGCGGTTGTATTCTCTGTCGGCATTCCATTGCTGTCTAAGAAGTATTCACCTTTGAAGACGAGTACATCGTCTTTTTCTACTACGCTGTTTGCGCGCATGCCTTCAATGTAGTCATCATGTGATTGGATAATTTGGTTTGCGATAAGCAGTAAATCAAATTCTGCTATTACTTTCTTTGTCATGAGTTTATCTCTGATAACTGAATATAACGTTGAGTGTATGGTGTCGAACTAGAAATTCAATGATTTCACAACCGATTAAGAGAGTCTTTTCAAACATCCACAATTTATTTTGTGATTTACGGCAAAAATAATTGAATGGGGCTCGCGTTAGATTCGCGGACAAGCTTAGTATGAGCCCGTTTAGACGTAATGCCTGATGAATAGGCTCTTGCAAGTATTCTTAGTGAGTACTTTATAGCTTCTTTATATTGTGACCCTTTTATCTATGAGTCGTCGAATTGTCGAGCGATCAGATCCAATTTTGAAAAAAGCGGTTGATCTTCTAGTAATCTCGCACAATAGTAAAAAAAGAAGCAATGAATTTAGAATATCATGCGTAAAAGCCCACAAGCTAAATTGTTGGTGCTGAAGCATCGTGATTAAGGACGTTAGAGTCAATATGGGTAAATCGCTCGTTATAGTGGAGTCGCCAGCCAAGGCTAAAACTATCAATAAATATCTTGGCAAAGACTTTGTCGTTAAGTCGAGTGTAGGTCACGTACGTGATTTACCAACGGCAGGTCAAAGTACTGGTCAAAAGGCTGCTGCAGTTTCAACCAAGGGTATGAGCCCAGAAGACAAAGCTCGTATCAAGAAAGAAAAAGATCGCAAAGCTCTTATCAAAAAGATGGGTATCAACCCGTATAAAGAGTGGGAAGCGAACTACCAAATCCTACCTGGTAAAGAGAAAGTCGTCGCTGAATTGCAAAAACTGGCTGAGAACGCAGACCATGTTTATCTCGCAACCGATTTGGACCGCGAAGGAGAAGCTATCGCATGGCACCTTCGTGAGATCATCGGTGGCGATGAAACGCGATACAAGCGAGTGGTTTTTAACGAAATCACCAAGAATGCTATTCAACAAGCTTTCGAAACTCCAGGTGAGCTAAATATTGATGGCGTAAACGCACAACAAGCACGACGTTTTATGGACCGTGTTGTTGGCTTTATGGTGTCACCCCTGCTTTGGAAAAAAGTAGCACGAGGCCTGTCCGCTGGCCGTGTTCAATCAGTAGCGGTAAAACTACTGGTAGAGCGTGAGCGCGAGATCAACGCCTTTATCCCTGAAGAGTTCTGGGATGTGCATGCTGATACTAAAACAGCAGAGAAAACCGACTTTAGACTGCAAGTTGCACAGAAAGACGGTGTTGCGTTTAAACCTGAAAATGAAGCGCAAACACAAGCTGCTGTTAGCGTTTTAGAAAAAGCGCAATACGAAGTATGTAAACGTGAAGACCGCCCAACAAAGAGTAAGCCGTCTGCACCTTACATCACGTCGACGCTGCAACAAGCGGCGAGTACGCGTCTTGGTTATGGCGTAAAGAAAACCATGATGCTGGCTCAACGCCTGTATGAAGCGGGTTACATCACTTATATGCGTACTGATTCAACCAACTTGAGTTCAGAAGCTGTAGAAGCCGCTCGTGAATACATTGGTTCTGAGTACGGCGCGCAATACCTTCCACCTAAAGCTCTTGCATACGGCAGCAAAGAGGGCGCTCAAGAGGCCCACGAAGCGATTCGTCCTTCAAGTGTAGATGTTAAGTCGGAAGATCTAAACGGCGTAGACGCAGACGCACACAAGCTTTACTCGCTAATTTGGAATCAATTCGTAGCGTGTCAAATGACGCCAGCTCAATACGATTCAACGACAGTAAGCGTTAAAGCAGATGAGTACACGTTGAAAGCGAAAGGTCGTATCCTTAAATTTGATGGTTGGACTCGTGTTCAGCGTCCAATGGGCAAGAACGAAGATACGATCCTTCCAGCAGTACAGATCGGCGATAAGCTTGATCTGATTGCGCTAGACCCTAAACAGCACTTCACTAAGCCACCGGCTCGTTTCACTGAAGCGGCGCTAGTTAAAGAGCTTGAGAAGCGTGGTATTGGTCGTCCTTCAACATACGCATCAATCATCTCAACGATTCAAGATCGCGGTTATGTAAAAGTTGAACAGCGTCGTTTCTATGCTGAGAAGATGGGTGAAATTGTTACTGACCGTCTAGATGGCAGCTTCAATGACCTAATGAACTACGACTTCACTGCTCGTATGGAGCAGAAGTTGGACCAAATCGCAGAAGGCGAAGCAAGCTGGAAAGGCGTGCTAGATAACTTCTTCGAAGACTTTACTGGCGATTTGGAAAAAGCAGACTTAGACGAAGACGCTGGTGGCATGAAGCCAAATCATATCGTGGAAACCGATATTGAGTGTCCGACTTGTAGCCGTAAAATGGGTATTCGTACTGCTTCGACAGGCGTATTCCTTGGTTGTTCTGGCTATGCACTTCCACCAAAAGAGCGTTGTAAGACAACAATCAACCTTGGTGATGAAGAAGGCATTATCAACGTGCTTGAAGAAGACGTTGAAACAGCAGCACTTCGAGCTAAAAAGCGTTGTCCTATTTGTGAAACGGCAATGGATGCCTATCTAATCGATGATAAGCGTAAGATGCACGTATGTGGTAACAACCCGAACTGTGAAGGTTATGTGGTTGAGCACGGCGAATTTAAAGTGAAAGGCTACGATGGTCCACTTGTTGAGTGTGACAAGTGTGGTTCTGACATGGTTCTGAAGAACGGTCGTTTTGGTAAATACATGGACTGTACGAGTGAAGATTGTAAGAACACTCGTAAGATTCTGAAAAATGGCGAAGTTGCGCCACCAAAAGAAGACCCGGTGCATTTCCCTGAACTTCCGTGTGAAAATTCAGACGCGTACTTTGTTCTTCGTGATGGTGCTTCTGGTCTATTTATGGCTGCGAGCAACTTCCCTAAATCACGTGAAACACGTGCACCATTAGTGGAAGAGCTGGTTCGTTTTAAAGACCGTATCTCACCTAAGTTCCAATACCTAGCATCAGCGCCAGTTGCTGACCCTGATGGTAAGCCGACAGTGGTTCGTTTTAGTCGTAAGACCAAAGAAAACTACGTGCGTACTGAAGTAGATGGAAAACCGTCCGGTTGGACTGCGTTGTACATCGACGGTAAGTGGGAAGTTACGGATAAGCGTAAAAAGCCTAAAGAGAAATAACTGAACGTTATTGATGAAAAAGCAGCCTAATGGCTGCTTTTTTTGATCTCAATATGACTAAATATGCAACTTGTTGACCTGGTGTTTCGTCTGCGAGAATTTATTAAATTCACATCGCAAAATAAATAATGGCAATTAATCAGATTTTCTTATGCAACTTTAACGAGAATGTAACTTAATTAAAATATTGTAACTCACAGATCAGCGTTTAGTTGTATACCTGATGTGTGTCGGGTGTTAATGTAATGTTTCGTCTGGACGGTGTAATGTGAGCTGCTTTAAGTCTTGGGAAAGCAATCAGCTTACGTACCACAGAATGGCGTATTAAAAATTGAATTCGGCCGAAAAGTCGATAACGTATATAAAACCAAGTGCAAAGAATAGTGCACACATAACAACGTTTGGCTTAGGATATTGTCACTGTATGTGAATGGATATTCGCTAAATACCGAAATAAGTGTTGGTGCTCATCCCCCAGAGGAAGATACCTCTACGAGTACTAACATCGACAAGCTATAGATATATGGAGAATAAAATGGCTGGTGTATTGGGAATGATTCTTGCTGGTGGTGAAGGCTCTCGCTTAAGACCTTTAACTGAATCTCGCAGCAAACCCTCGGTTCCTTTCGGTGGTAGTTACCGCTTAATTGATTTCGCTTTGAACAACTTCGTTAATGCTGATCTAATGAAGATCTACGTATTAACACAATTTAAGTCACAGTCACTGTTCCACCATATGAAAAAAGGCTGGAATATCAGTGGCATAACAGACCGTTTTATCGACCCAATTCCTGCGCAAATGCGTAAAGGAAAGCGTTGGTATGAAGGCACAGCAGATGCTATCTACCAAAACATGGGCTTTATGGAGTTGGAAGAACCTGATCAAGTATGTATTTTTGGTTCAGACCATATCTATAAGATGGACATCAAACAGATGCTTGATTTCCATAAAGAGAAGAAAGCGGCTCTAACAGTATCAGCATTGCGCATGCCGCTTGCTGAAGCATCAGAATTCGGTGTTATTGAGGTTGATGCTGACGGCCGTATGATTGGCTTTGAAGAGAAACCTGCAAATCCGAAGTCGATCCCGGGCGATCCAGAATCAGCGCTCGTTTCAATGGGCAACTACGTGTTCGAAGCGAAAGAGCTTTTTGCCGAACTAACGGAAGATGCTGATAGAGAAGGTTCGACACACGATTTCGGCAAAGACATTATTCCAAACATGTTCCCACGTGGTGATGTGTTTGTTTATGATTTCAGCACCAACCGTATTACTGGTGAGAAAGAAGAAGTTTACTGGCGCGATGTAGGTACGATTGACGCGTACTGGCAAGCGCACATGGACCTTCTTAAGAAAGATGCGCCATTCTCGCTATACAACCGTAAATGGCCTCTACACACTTATTACCCGCCACTACCACCAGCTACGTTTACTGATTCGGCAAATGGTCGAATTCAGATCATTGATAGCCTTGTGTGTAGCGGTAGTTATGTACGTGGTTCGCGTATTGAAAAGAGTGTATTGGGCTTCCGCAGCAATATCGCATCAGCGTGTGATATCAGCGAAAGTATCTTACTCGGTGATGTAAAAGTGGGTGAGGGTTGTATCTTGCGCCGCGTTATCATTGATAAAGATGCAGACATCGCACCGGGTACACAGATTGGTGTGAATCTGACAGAAGACAAAAAGCATTACCACGTATCTGACGATGGTGTTGTAGTGATTTCTAAAGGAGCACGAGTTGGTTACTAAGACTCTCTCGGTACTTTTTGTAGCGTCTGAAGTTGAAGGCTTGATTAAAAGTGGTGGCTTGGCTGATGTAGCCAAGGCACTGCCGAAAGCGTTGCAAACACTCGAACAGGACGTTCGAGTGACTATCCCCGCATATAGAAACATTCCAAACATTGATTCAGCAGAAGTTATTTTATCGACTGAACTCGATCATTGGCCTCATACGGCTTATCAAGTTAAAAAACTGAGCGTAGAAGGCGTTCCAGTTTTTGGTATTGAATGTGCCAAGTATTTCGACCGCCCGGAAATGTACGCAGAAAACAATCAAGCTTATGCTGATAACGGAGAGCGCTTCTCGTTCTTTAGTGCAGCCTGTCTTGATATGCTTCCTAAGCTTGGTTTTCAACCGGATATCATTCATGCAAATGACTGGCATACTGGTTTCGTTCCTTTCTTGCTTAAATCGCGTTATCAACAACACGATTTCTTTGAAAATACGCGCAGTGTTATCTCGATCCACAATGCGGTTTTCAAAGGTGTGTTCGCATACGATGAACTTCAATTCCTGCCAGAGATGCACAGTTACCATGCGCCTGAAGCTTCAGTGAGTGACACTCATGTCACTATGCTAAGAGCTGGAGTGATGTGTGCGGATAAAGTGAACGCAGTAAGTCCTACCTATGCAGAAGAGTTGAAAACGGAATTAGGTAGCCACGGTATGGCTGCAGAATTCCAACACAGATCTGCTGATCTGTTCGGCATTTTGAATGGGTGTGATTATGGGGCTTGGAATCCGGAAACTGATGCTTTCCTTCCTCGTAAATACAAAGCGACCAAGCACAGCATGGCTCGCGGAAAATCAGCTTGTAAGCAAAAACTGCAACAAGATGTAGGTTTACCCGTTGCCGATTGCGCGGTTTATGGCATGGTTTGTCGCTTGACGAATCAAAAAGGTGTTCATTACTTACTGCCTATCATCGAACAGTTTTTGAAAAATGATCTTCAGATCGTGATTGTCGGTACTGGCGATCCGGTTTTGGCGAGTCAATTGAAAGAGCTATCAGCGCTTCACTCAGATAAGTTCTCGTTCGTAGAAGCGTACAATAATGAACTTGCGCACTTGGTTGAAGCAGGCTCTGATTTCTTCTTGATGCCTTCGGAATTTGAACCGTGTGGCTTAAACCAAATCTACAGCATGGCTTACGGTACTTTGCCGATTGTTCGTTCTGTGGGAGGTTTAAAAGACAGCGTGAATGATTACGATGAAGATCCTGAAGTCGCGACTGGGTTTGCTTTTGAAGAGCCAACACCGCAGGCGTTATTGGCTGTGTTACATCGTTCATTACTGCTTTATGCACAAAACCCATCTGAAATTAAGCGTGCTCAGCTTTATGCGATGCAGCAAGATTTTAGTTGGGAAGATGCGGCTAAAGAATACCTAGCTATGTATCATTCAGCATTTTAACTTGTTGACTTAGCTTTAAAATTAGCGGGCGGGCAACAACAGCTCGTAATAAATGAAGGCGCTCTAATTGTTGAGTGCCTTTTTGTTTCCTGGTCAGAGCACATCACGTTTACGAAGACAAAGCTTGCAAACTCATTTTTGTCAGGTAGAAAAGGTGAGGTAGGTATTCACATGACTAATGATAGGTTTGACACTATTATCACTTAAAGTTCTTAATAGCGTGGTATCCTTAGTCATCGCCTCGTGATGAGGCATAGCTCCATTCCAATAATTAAAGCGATAGGTATGTCTGAGAGTTTACTATTTCATAAAACATTTACTCACCCTACGAGCGATGAGTGGGTTGTATTTGTGCATGGCGCAGGAGGCAGTTCCTCCATCTGGTTCAAGCAGATCAAAGCGTATAAACAGCATTTCAACTTACTTCTCATTGATCTGAGAGGGCACGGTAAATCAGACAATATACTTAAAGGGCTGATTTCGAATCGTTATACGTTCAAATCGGTGACGCTTGATATTCTTAAAGTGTTAGACCATCTTAAGATCCGTTCTGCACATTTCGTTGGCATGTCTTTGGGCACGATTATTGTGCGTAACGTTGCCGAACTGGCGGCTGGCCGTGTACGTTCAATGGTACTGGGTGGCGCTGTAACCAAGCTAAACACTCGCTCTCAAGTGTTAATCAAGTTGGGTAACCTCAGCAAGCACATCATTCCTTACATGTGGTTATACAGCCTTTTTGCTTATGTTGTGATGCCACAAAAAAGCCAAAAAGAGTCTCGTCACCTTTTTATCCGCGAAGCCAAAAAACTGTGCCAGAAAGAATTTAAACGCTGGTTTATCTTAACGGCTGATGTAAACCCCTTGATGAAATATTTTAAAGATAGAGAGCTACCAATACCGACTCTTTATTTGATGGGTGAACGTGACTACATGTTTATTAAGCCTGTAAAAGAAATGGTTGCAGCGCATGAATCGAGTGAGCTAGTAGAAATCCCGAATTGTGGACACGTGTGTAACGTGGAAAACCCTGAAGAGTTTAATCAGCGTTCGATTGCGTTTATTCAAAAACAAATTCAGTGATTTTCTAGGCGTGAAATCAAAGATGATGAGTTAATCGAATTGAAATAAAAACGGGAAGCTAACTTTAGCTTCCCGTTTTTAATTGGAGGAGGTATCTGACCGAATCGTTCTTTCAGGTCACTGAAACCCTGCTATTCAGGTGAGGCAGCACCGCACTGCCAGCAAGAGCCGAATTGCGCTTCGTTGACTTCATGACACTCACCACAACGCCACTCTTCATAGATGATCGAATCTTGCTGCTTTTGGTAGTCATTGACGAGCATGCGAGCTTTACTGGCCAATTCTGGCTCATATAACCATACGTAAGGGTCAGTTTCTTCAGCGAATGGGATTTCCCCCTTTAATCCGAACAACCCCTCACCACGGACTTCACAGGCAATATTCTCGCTTTCTAACAATCCACAGATGATATGAGCTTCTGTCGGATTCGATGCACTGAAGATTTTCATTGAAATAGAACCTTATTCGGCTATCTGTGTTGTTTAGATATTATAAACTATTCTGCTATATACATTATTCAGCTACGGGTGCTGAGCGAAACTTACCCATCAACCATTTAGCCACTATTGGGAATATCCCCAATAATGCAAATGACAATAGTACTGAAGGGGAGACGATGCCCGAAAGTGAATCAATTTCTGCGAGCTGAGTACCAGCATTCAAGAAAACCGCCGTCCCCGGTAACATCCCGATTTGACTCGTAATGTAGTAACGACTCACTGACATCGGTGTTAGACCCATCAATAGGTTGATAAGGAAAAATGGGAATACAGGAATCAGACGCAGAGAAAACAGGTAAAATGCGCCGTCTTTTTCAACCCCCTTGTTAATCGTCGCCAATTTGTCACCAAACTTGGTTTGAATCCAGTCACGCAACAGGTAACGGCTACTTAAGAAAGCTAAGGTCGCACCGATCGCACTTGCGAAAGATACCAGTAGCAAGCTGTTCCAGAAGCCGAATAGCGCGGCCCCTAATAAGGTTACAACAGCGGCACCAGGAATGGAGAAAGCCGTAATCATGACATACGCGACAAAATAGATAGCGGCAGCCGCAATAAAGTTGCTGTCAATGTAGTCATTTAACACAGCTTGTTGGGCCTTAGCATTTTCAAGCGTTAAGTACTGGCCGAAATTGATGCCTAACAAGACGATGGTTACGACCAACACAATACCCAATATCATTTTCTTACTCATTGATACTTCCTCTAAATTTTCAATGCATACCGATAGTATAGATAGACAGGCAAAGCATAGATTAACTTTCACCAGATATAAAAAAAGCCGCAGTAAATGCGGCTTAGTTATGTATATAGATTGCACTGACAATGTTAATTGACGCGATTGATAAGCTCTTCGCGACGCTGCTGCGGTATAACAGACCAATGTGTACCATTAATCGCGCCTTCTAGCGCCCAAAGTAGTTCAATACTGACAGAAGACGCATGCGATTCTTTGATGGCGTTAAATGCGTTTACAGAGCCAGATTCATATAAACGTTCTACAGAATCGATCCCTGCCTTTTTCAACATACGCTCAGTAGCGAGTCGAAGATTAGGCAGATCTTTGAGTCGGGTCGGCTTAGCAGAAGACTGCTCAGCTTTTTCTTCTTTAGCAAAACCTAGAGACGTGGTTGCAAGCTGCAAGATTTTCTCTTGGTCTTGCCAGAGGCCTTCAGGTAAAGCGAAATATTTAGTAACGACAGGGAAACCACGTTTTTTGTAGACGTACGGTTGAAACCCTTGTTGTTCGAATTGTTTAGTTGTGCCTTTGTCTGCGCGTATGTGCAACTGGTCATTTACAACCAGAGCAAACATAGTGTCATCAGCAAAAAGACCGAAGCCACCAAACATTGAGCGTGATTTTATTTTTCCTAGGGACTCAAATAACTTCATCGAGTCCTTTAGTATCGGTTTATCCATGTTATTTATCTCGGTGTATTTGAACTACGCCACCAAATAAGCAGGTCCGAGAGATTAGCAAAATGTTGCAATTACATTGTCAATAAGCCGTAAATTACTAAATTATTAGTAGTTACTGCATTTTGCCATCGGTAACCCCGCTACCATACCAACGAGTGGTTTAGGCCGGAAGCTTTGCGTCTCACTCTTTCGAGTGGTTTGCCCTGTGCGTGACTGATTGAATAGAATAAAGTTTTTGTTGGATGAAGCTCACACTTGATATTTCAAAATGTGATACTGCTTCAATTAATGATCTTTCCGTTGTGCATCTGGGTTCATTATGGTTGCTGATAAAAAAAGCGCACCTAAAGGTGCGCTTGATGAAATTAAACTCGAATTATCAATTAATTTAACGTCTTAACTGTACTTCGTTCAACAATTTCAGGGTGCATTTCGAAGACGCGTTTTTCGTGGTCTTTGTCTTTGATGCGCTCCAATAGAATTTCGAATGCATTCTTACCAACACGACGTTTTGGTTGGTGAACTGTCGTTAACGGCGGAGAGAAGTATTCAGCGAGTTCGATGTTGTCGTAACCGATCACTGAGATATCTTCAGGAATGCGGATGCCTTTTTCTTGCAGTCGGCTCATTAAGCCGAGTGCCATTGTGTCGTTAAAGCAGAATACCGCCGTTGGACGATCTTCCATCTCAACGATTTGTTCTGCAGCAAGAACAGCCGTATCACACTCGAAGTTGCCTTCGATGATCATATTGTCATCGGCAGAAATTTTAGCTTCGTTAAGTGCGCGCTTGTAACCGGCAATACGTTCAACACATGCTGCTTTGTCTAAGTGGCCACTTAAACATGCAATCTTAGAGTGACCGCGTTCAATAAGGTATTTGGTCGCTAGGTAGCCACCTTCTTCAGAGTTATCGATGATCTTATCAGCTTGAGAACTCTCTGGGCCCCAGTCCATAATAACTTTAGGGATGTCAGCGTGACGGTCTAACATCTCTCTTAGTTCTTCAGTTAGGTCAGAACACATAACTAAGATGCCATCTACACGTTTCTCTGCAAGCATTCGAATGTAGTCACGTTGCTTCTCATAGATACCACCCGTATTACACAGGATCAAAGTGTAACCTTGACGGTAGCAGTAGCTCTCAACACCATCGATAACTTCAGAGAAGAATAGATTAGTTGATTGAGTCACTAGCATGCCGATGGTGCGTGTTGTATTACACTTCAAGCTACGAGCAACAGCACTTGGTGCATAGTTCAGTTCATCTACGGCTTTGTTTACTTTTTCTTGCGTTGCTTCTGCAACAAAGCGAGTTTTATTGATTACGTGAGAAACGGTTGTTGTTGATACGCCGGCTAAGCGAGCGACATCTTTTATAGTGGCCATGGTTTTATCCTATTAGAAGCTACTTTCCCAAAGTACGGAATAAAGTAGCCGTTAAGCTACCTAACTAAGAGCTTAAATTTGTAGGGCTCTTTGGGTACTAAAAGTGCTAAAAAACAAAAAACCGCTATTGAGCGGCTTGTCTTAACACCGAAATGCTCAAAACTATAATAAGCATAGCATTTCGTGAATGTTTCATATTTTATCGTTTGCGGTCACAATTTTAGACTGACTAGAAATTACTCGCAATAAAATTCACCCGGAAATCCGGGTGAATTGTCACATTCTTCTGAATTTATTTAACGAGTCATCCAATAAGCTATTCACCAGCTAAATATTGAGTGTCTAATTGACAGAATGCGAGTAGCAACGATGAGACGGAGGCGTAGAAACCGAATTCATCAACGTCATGACATTTCACGTTGAACTTTGGTAACCAAGTCAGCAGTTGTTGTTCGATAAACTGCTGTTGAGCGGCAAATGAATTCTCTAGTTCTTCTTCAATATTCGTTTCGTTTGAACGAATGATCAAGTTACCAAGGAAATCGAGTTCGATAGCAATGTGGTCTGCTGGCTCTTTTAGATCTTGGTTCACAACTAAGTTGTGCTTAGCCATGATCTCTTCCATATCTTTTGCTGGCTTATCATTCAAAAGGCCAGTTTCGCCGATATACATTGAAGCGTAAGGAAGAGCGCCGTGCTTATCTGTCTTTAAGAAAAGATCGCAAAAGTCTGCAGACAGTTCTAGCTGAGCATCTTCACGAGTTTGTAGGCGGTTCAGCGCATCCACTAACTTATCAATCGCTGGCTTTAGTGTCTCATTTTCGCCTAAACCAGTTAGGAAAGAACGAATTTCAACAGAGTGGTAGTGATCGAGTTCTTCTTGAGTGAGCTCTTTGGCAAATAAGCTTGATAGCCACCAGTATATTTCTGCTCTTTGCTCGTTGAACGCTTTCGTATCTTTCATTTGTTAGATCCTGACTTAGTCTTGTGATGTTGCTTATATGCATCTTGAAGTCACTTGGGCATAAGCACACCAAGGCTGAATAACAAGGTTATTTGCGAAACGCAAAGTTACTCGTTAGTAGTAATGCCTATATTGAATTGCGATGGACGATAAATAGCAAGGTTTAAGATTGTCTTGTATCAAAAAAAATCCATGTTTCTGGCTTTTATCTTCTGTACCACTAGAATTGTTACTAGTTATGAATAGAATAGTCACTGAAACTATTAAATAAGAAAAGTGGTGTAGATGAGCTATCACGTATTAGTCGTAGAAGATGATGTGGTAACCCGCAGTAAACTGGTTGGATACTTCCAGAACGAGGGTTACACAGTGAGCGAAGCAGAAAGCGGCGCTCAAATGAGAAACGTGTTAGAAGAAAACAACGTTGACCTCATTATGCTGGACATCAACTTACCAGGCGAAGATGGATTGATGCTAACTCGCGAATTACGCAGTCAATCAGACATTGGAATTATTTTAGTTACTGGACGCACGGATAGCATCGACAAGATCGTAGGCCTTGAAATGGGCGCTGACGATTACGTTACTAAACCCTTCGAACTTCGCGAGTTATTAGTTCGAGTTAAAAACCTACTTTGGCGTATCTCTGCTGCTCGTAAAACAGCAGCGGGCGCTGTAGAAGAAACATCAGATGAGTCTGTGGTTCGTTTTGGTGAGTGGACATTTGATATCCCTCGTCGTGCGTTAAGCAAGAACGGCGAACCAGTGAAACTGACCAAAGCAGAATACGAACTGCTAGTGGCTTTGTCTTCTTACCCTAATCAAGTATTAAGCCGCGAACGTATTTTGAATATGATTAGCCACCGAGTGGACGCGCCTAATGACCGTACTATCGACGTGCTGATTCGTCGTATGCGTGCAAAAATGGAGTTCGATCCTAAGAACCCACAAATCTTTGTGACGGTTCACGGTGAAGGTTACATGTTCGCTGGTGATTGATTTCCTTCGGGAGTGATTAATTAACAACGACATTTAAACGTAAAAAGCCGAGACATCATTGATGTCTCGGCTTTTTTATTACTCAGCTTTTACTGTTAACGACCAGAGAATCTACAAATACTTGGCGACTCTGTATGCTTAAGATGAGTTTAAAGATTCAATGGGCTTATTGAGGCTGAGCCGCGGAAACTTCACCGTCATCTTCAATTAAGCTGGAAGCTTCTGGAATAACAGGCTCTTCAACAATGTCATTGCTTGTATCTAGCCAATCACGCAGGCTTTGCCAAACCAATCCCATGGTTTCGTGCCAGTAACGCTCAGTCTGCTCAAGGTATAGCGCTTTCGGCATGTACTTTTCCCACGGCTCAACTATACCTTCTTGTGCAAGGTAGTTAGTTGGTGCCGGCAGTGGTTTCATTCCAGCAGCATTGAATTCGTTCAGTGCGCGAGTCATATGGCTCGCTGAAGTCACCAACACCATTCTTTTATTCTTAACGAACGCAGCGGCTTGGCGGGCTTCTTCCCAAGTGTCTTTTGCGGTTTCAAGCAGAATGATGTCGGGCTTTGCTACGCCAAGTGCTAAAGCCACTTTAGCCATCATTCTTGCGTTACTTACTTCAGTGCCTGCGCCATAGCCAGACAAAATGAGTTTTGCACCAGGGTAGAGGCGTAGAATACGAATCCCTTCACTTAAACGCATCAGGCCGGTGCGGCTAAGTTCTGATGTCGGTGGAATTTGGTCGTCTACGACGTGACCACTTCCAAGAACCATCACGTAATCGACGGTTTCATCGACAGGTAAAAATGCGGTGTGTTGCCTTTCCATTGGCATTAAAAGTTGACTAGAAACTGGCTGGAAAGCGATTAGGAAAATACCACATAGGGCTGAGAGGGTGATTAGGCAACCAGTCTTCCTTTTGGTAGTAAACATCACTAGGGCTAAACCCAGAAAAGCGAGAATTAACATTGCTGGCAGTGGCATCAATAGCGAAGACACTACTTTTTTCAGCTCAAACATATCCGAATAGTCCGAAAAAACATCACTTAGTAGTAAAAAGAGACATCGCCTCTTTATTCCTGAAATTCCTGTGACAGAATAGCAGGCACGATAGGACATAATAACTCAAGTAGCCGTGACTGAAGACCGTAATTTCGACGATATTGCCCACAAATTTGCAAAAAATATTTACGGCTCTGACAAAGGAGAGATCCGTCAGATCATCGTATGGGAAGATTTAGAACAAGCTTTGAGCAAGTTTGAGCAATCAGCTTCGCCGCTGCATGTGCTTGATGCTGGAGGCGGCCTTGCGCAGATGTCGCAAAAAATTGCGTCGCTTGGGCATAACGTTTCTCTGTGTGATCTCTCTTCTGAAATGCTGAAGCTCGCCGAAGAAAGTATCAGCGAAGCGGGTTTGCTAGAGCAATATCGATTTATTCATTCACCGGTACAAAAAGTCGCAGAACATCTCGATGAGAAAGTCGATTTTGTGATGTTTCATGCCGTAATGGAATGGTTAGCCGATCCTAAAGAGGCGCTTGATTTATTGCTTGAACAAGTTAAGCCAGGTGGTGTTGCCTCGATAATGTTTTACAACCACCACGGATTAGTCCTGAAAAATGTGATTTGTGGCAACATTCCTCATGTATTGAATGGGATGCCACATCGAAAACGGTTTAAGCTGCAACCACAAAAAGGCTTGAAGCCGGAAGAGGTTTATCAATGGATAGAAGACGCTGGTCTAGAAATCTGTGGTAAATCAGGCATTCGCTCTTTCAGTGACTACATAGGTAATATGGAGTACATGGGCGATTACCAATTTGAAGATGTATTGGAACTGGAAAAACAGCTATGTCGCCAAGAGCCATATCTGTCACTAGGCCGTTATATTCACGTTTGGGCTCAAAAACCTGCGCAATAACAGCGGTGAATGTGGTAAAAGAAGCCACAACATGCGCTATGCAATCGTAAGAAGCCCGCGTCATAAAGAAATAGGCGTCATATCTAATACATTCGATATGACGAAGAACAGTAACAGGAACCACAATGAGTGAAATGACTCAAACTGCCGAAGAGCAGCCAATTGATGAGTTGGTGGGCTGGGTCAAGCAGCATGATTTTTCATTAAACTTGCCACCAGAGCGCTTAGCATTTTTGATTGCTATCGCAGTACTAAGCAATGAAAGGTTCGATGAAGAGTTGGGCGAGGGTGAACTGCACGATGCATTTACCATCGTCACTCGACTGTTTGAAGATACTGGCGAAGCGTCCGCGTTTCGTGCCAACAATGCCATCAACGAGTTAGTTAAACAGAAGTTGATTAGCCGCTTTACCAGCGAAATCACCGATGGTGCGAGTATTTATCGCTTATCACCATTGGCGATTGGTATTTCAGATTATTACTTACGCCACCGTCAGTTCTCTAAGTTAAAACTGTCTATCCAGCTTTCTATGGTTGCGGACGAGATGGCAAAAGCCATTGAAGCAGCACAAAAAGGCGGAACTCCAGGACATTGGAGAAAGAATGTTTACGGCGTGCTCAAGTATTCTGTTGGTGAAATTTTCGATCAGATTGATCTTAACCAACGTGTTATGGATGAGCAGCAGCAAACCGTTAAACAGCAAATTGCCGACCTTTTAAACAAGGATTGGCGAGAGGCGATTAACAACTGTGAAACCTTGCTTTCAGAAACCTCGTCCACACTAAAAGAATTGCAAGACACCTTGCAAGCGGCGGGGGATGAACTGCAAACACAGATCCTCGATATTCAAGAAATTGTTTACGGTGACGATGAACTCGAGTTCGTTGGCGAAACCCTGTTCGGCTTGCAGATGAAGCTAGACCGAATCACCAGTTGGGGCCAACAAGCCATCGATTTATGGATCGGCTACGACCGCCATGTTCACAAGTTCATCCGTACCGCGATTGATATGGATAAAAACCGCGCCTTTAGCCAGCGCTTGCGTCAGTCAGTCACTGACTACTTTGATGCGCCTTGGTTATTGACCTACGCCGATGCTGAGAAGCTGACGGATCTTCGTGATGAAGCGCTCGTGCTTCGTGATGACGAAGTGATGGGACAAGCACCAATCGACGTAGAGTACGAAGAATTTGAGCAAGTAAATGACCTGCTTTCAGATCGAATTGCAGAGATGTTAAAAGCTCACAAACAGCAAGGCGCGCCAATTGATCTTGGCCTTGTGTTACGCGATTACCTCGCTGCACACCCTCGCACACACCATTTTGATTTAGCCAGAATTGTTGTCGACCAAGCCGTGCGCTTAGGTTACTCAGAGTCTGACTATCAGGCTATTCAGCCAGATTGGCAGGCAATTAACGATTTCGGTGCAAAGGTACAAGCAAATGTCATTAACAAGTACTGATGATTACATGCCAGAGAAACTGGTAAAAGCGATAGCGAACCCACTGTTCCCTGCGCTAGATAGCATGCTGCGTTCAGGTAAGCATGTTTCAACAGAAGACCTAGATAACCACGCGTTGCTGTCTGATTTTGAAGTTGAGCTTCAGCATTTCTATCAACGCTACAATACGGAATTGGTAAAAGCGCCGGAAGGTTTCTATTACCTGCGTCCGCGTTCTACGTCTCTGATTGGTCGTAGTGTGTTGTCTGAGCTCGACATGTTGGTTGGAAAGGTGTTGTGTTTCTTATACCTAAGCCCAGAACGTCTTGCTCATGAAGGTATCTTCACCAACCAAGAACTGTTTGATGAGTTGATGTCGTTAGCGGATGAGAAAAAACTCATGAAGCTAGCAACCAACCGTGCGTCTGGTTCTGACCTAGATAAAGAAAAGCTCTTCGAAAAAGTACGTACTTCTTTACGTCGTTTGCGCCGTATCGGCATGTTGATTGCGATTGGTGAAACCGGCAAGTTCCGTATCAGCGAAGCGGTATTCCGCTTTGGCGCTGACGTTCGTGTTGGTGACGATATGAAAGAAGCGCAATTACGTCTTATCCGTGATGGTGAAGCTGTGGTTCATACCCAAGAGCCTAACCAAGGTAGCTTGTTGAATGAAGAACAGGCGGAAGCCGTATCAGAAGTAGACGTGGACGAAAACGGTCAACAAGACATTTTTAACGATCAAGCTGACTTTGACCTTGAGTCAAACGATGGCGAACAAACAAAAGTAGAAGGTGAAGCATGATTGAAAGAGGTAAGTATCAATCATTAACCATGGTCAACTGGAACGGCTTCTTTGCGCGTACTTTTGATATTGATGGATTGGTTACAACGCTTTCTGGCGGTAACGGTGCAGGTAAGTCGACCACTATGGCGGCATTCATCACAGCGCTGATTCCTGACCAAAGCCTTCTGCATTTCCGTAACACAACGGAAGCGGGTAGCTCACAGTCATCTCGTGATAAAGGCCTTTACGGTAAGCTTCAACCTGGCGCATGTTATGCTGCACTAGATGTTGTGAACTCTCGTAATCAACGCCTATTGTTTGCAGTAAAACTGCAGCAAGTTGCCGGTCGTGACAAGAAAGTAGACATCAAACCGTTCGTAATCCAAGGCCTTCCAAGCCATGTGAAACCAACGGATGTGTTGATTCAGAATGTTTCAGACAGCCACGCTCGCGTATGTCAGTTGAATGATGTGAAAGCGGCGGTAGCGCAATACGAAGGCGCTCATTTTAAAGCCTTCTCTTCGATTGTTGATTACCACTCGCAAATGTTTGAATACGGTGTGGTACCTAAGAAACTGCGTAACAGCAGCGACCGCTCTAAGTTCTACCGTTTGATCGAAGCATCGCTTTACGGCGGTATTTCTAGTGCGATTACGCGTTCTCTGCGCGATTATCTTCTACCGCAAAACGGTGGTGTGAAGAAAGCATTCCAAGACATGGAATCAGCACTGCGTGAGAACCGCATGACGCTAGAAGCGATCAAGACAACTCAGTCGGACCGTGACCTGTTCAAACACTTGATCACTGAATCGACGAACTACGTGGCAGCAGATTACATGCGCCATGCCAACGACCGTCGTAACAAGCTTGATCAAACCATGAAGTTCCGTGGTGAACTGTTTGGTTCGCGTGAAACCTTGCATGATCAAAACAACTTGTTGAACCGTGTTCAAGAAGAATTAGAGCTGTTGGTCGATCAAGAGTCGGCACTAGAGCAAGATTATCAAGCGGCTTCGGATCATCTTCAATTGGTTCAAACTGCACTTCGCCAGCAAGAGAAGATTGCTCGCTATAGCGAAGATCTAGAAGAGCTTAATGAGCGTCTAGAAGAGCAGATGATGGTAGTGGAAGAAGCTCAAGAGCGAGTACTTCTTGCTGAAGAGCAGGCAACCATCACTGAAGAAGAAGTGGATAGCCTGAAAACTCAGCTTGCTGATTACCAACAAGCGTTGGATGTTCAGCAGACTCGTGCACTTCAGTACCAGCAAGCGGTTCAAGCATTAGAGAAAACTAAGCAGTTGCTTGGTGATGAATCGATTACGGCAGAAAGTGCATTAACTCTTGTTTCTGAGCTAAAAGCACAAGAAGAATCAAGCACTCAAGCGCTACTGGCTACTAAGCACAAGCTAGATATGTCTTCTGCAGCTTCAGCACAGTTCGACAAAGCACTGTCTTTAGTTAAGAGCATCGTTGGTGACGTGGAGCGCAAAGAAGCGTCTAGCAGCGCTAAGCAAGCTTTAGAAAAAGGTCGTAACGCAAAACACGTTGTTGAGAACGAACAGCAATGGCGCGCTCAGCACCGCGACATGGCTCGTGATGTGGCTCAGCAGCGTCAAGCAAAAGAGCTTGCGACTGAATACCAAAAACAGCACAACATCTCACTGACTGATGAAGCGGTTTTCGATGAAGAACGTGAACGTCATGCTATGCAGATCGAGTCCCTTGAGTACGCTCAAGAAGAGCTGCGTGAAGCGAAGAGCGAGCAACGTCGTATACAACAAAACCACGACCAAGAGATTCAAAAACTTGAGTCAATTGCTCCTGCGTGGATCACGGCAAACGATGCACTTGAAGCTTTAAGAGATCAAACAGACGCTGAGCTAGAAGATAGCCAAGCGGTAATGACTCAAATGCAGCAAGTACTTGAAGATGAGAAATCTCAAGCGGTAGCAAAAGATCAGTTGGCAACGCGCCGAGCTGAACTTGAGCAAGAGATTGAGCGTTTAGCTTCGCCAGGTGGTTCTAACGATCCTCGCCTGAAAGGCCTGGCGGATACGCTGGGTGGCGTGCTGCTTTCTGAGATCTACGATGACATCACGATTGGTGATGCGCCGTACTTTAGTGCGATGTACGGCCCAGCTCGTCACGCAATTGTGGTTTCTGATCTTGATGGTATTAAAGAGAAGCTGGTGGATCTTGATGATTGTCCAGAAGACCTTTACATCCTAGAAGGCGATGTCGACGCGTTTGATGACAGTTCATTCAATGCCGATGAGCTTGAAGGCGCAGTGTGTGTTCAGCTGAACGATCGCCAAATGCGTTACTCTCGTTTCCCTGAGATCCCACTGTTTGGCCGTGCGGCTCGTGAACAACGTCTAGAGAAATTGCGCGAAGAGCGTGACGTTGTGGTTGAAAACCACGCGAAGGCAGCGTTTGACTCTCAAAAACTGAATCGCCTATACCAAGCATTCAACAGCTTTGTTGCGAAGCACCTGCACGTTGCGTTTAACGCAGACCCAGAGCAAGCACTTGCTGCGATTCGTGATAAGCGTAATCAAATTGTTCGTTCTCTGGCTGAGCTTAACTCTAAAGAGCAGCAGCAACGCAGTCAGCTTCTACAAAGCAAGCAGGCACTTGGTGCGCTAGATAAATTAGCACCAATGGTTCGTATTTTAGAAGACGAAACATTGGCTGAGCGTTTAGCTGAATTAGAAGCGCAACTAGAGCGTTTAAGTGAAGCGAAATCTTACTTGAATACGCACGGCAAGGCGCTTACTTCTCTAGAACAGTTCGTATCTGCACTAGACGCTGACCCAGAGCAATTCGAAGCTTTGGAAGCAGAGTACCGTCAAGCAGACAACGCGCTACAAACGCTAAAAGGCAAAGTGTTCGCACTGTCTGATCTGATTGAGCGTCGTCATTACTTTGCTTACGCGGATTCTGTTGATTTGCTTAATAAGAGCAGTGAACTGAGCGAGCAACTGAAAGCGAAGTTGGTTCAAGCTGAACAAGCAAGAACCAAAGGCCGCGATGGCTTGAAGCAAGCTCGCGAACAGATGAACCAATACAACCAAGTATTGGCGGCACTGAAGAGCTCACATCAAGCGAAGCAAGAAACGGTTCAAGAGTTCAAACAAGAGCTACAAGAGTTCGGCGTAAACGCTGACGAAGGCGCTGAAGAGCGTGCTGTACGTCGTCGTGACGAGCTTCAAGAGCGTCTGCACACATCTCGCAGCCGTAAGAGTGAATACGAGCGTACGATTACGTCAACTGAACTTGAGATGAAAGCACTGGCTAAGCGTCTTAAGAAAGTTCAAAAAGAGTACACCGAGCTTCGTACTTTCGTTGTTGCAGCGAAAGCGGGTTGGTGTTCAGTACTTCGTTTAGCGCGTGAGAATGATGTTGAACGTCGTCTGCATAAACGTGAACTGGCTTATCTAACGGCAGGCGAGCTTCGCTCTATGTCGGATAAATCACTGGGTGCGCTACGTCTGGCGGTAGCCGACAATGACGACCTGCGTGATTCGCTGCGTTTATCTGAAGACAACGCGCATCCAGAGCGTAAAGTTCTGTTCTACATTGCGGTTTATCAACACCTTCGCGAGCGTATTCGCCAAGACATCATTCATACGGATGATCCGGTTGAAGCAATCGAAGAGATGGAAGTTGAGCTCGCTCGATTAACAGAAGAACTGACGCAGCGTGAAAACCGCTTGGCGATCAGCTCTGAGTCGGTAGCAAGCATCATCAAGAAAACGATTCAGCGCGAGCAGAACCGTATTCGAATGCTGAACCAAGGGCTGTCGAACATCTACTTTGGTCAGGTTAAGGGCGTACGTCTGAACGTTAAGATTCGTGAAAGCCACGAGATCTTGCTATCAGGGCTAGCGACTCAGCAAGAGCAACACAAAGACTTGTTTGAATCAACACGCTTTACCTTCTCAGAAGCGATGGCGAAGTTGTTCCAACGTGTTAACCCACATATCGATATGGGTCAACGTTCTCCACAAGTTCTAGGTGAAGAGCTACTGGATTACCGCAACTACCTAGAATTAAGTGTTGAAGTTAACCGTGGTTCAGACGGTTGGTTACAAGCGGAATCGGGCGCACTGTCTACGGGTGAAGCGATCGGTACTGGTCAGTCTATCCTACTGATGGTTGTTCAGAGCTGGGAAGAAGAGTCTCGTCGACTTCGTAGCAAAGACATCGTTCCATGTCGTTTGTTGTTCCTTGATGAAGCAGCTCGTCTGGATGCGAAATCTATCTCTACCTTGTTCGAACTGTGTGACCGTTTAGGTATGCAACTTTTGATTGCAGCACCAGAGAACATTAGCCCTGAGAAAGGCACAACCTACAAACTGGTTCGTAAGGTCTTTAAAGATCACGAGCACGTACATGTTGTTGGCCTGCGCGGTTTTGCTCAAAACAAACCGGCATCCCCAGTTCAAGAGCTTATTGAAGAAGCTGAGCAATAACCTTGATAGCGAGTCATAGCCTTGATAGCCGAGCAATAAGCTTGATAACTGAGTTATAAGCTCGAAAGCGACTCAATGATATTTGTACAAAGCCCCTAATCAATAGGGGCTTTTTTGTATCTTGAATCTAATTTCTTACTTCTTACTTCTTACTTCTACAGCAGAACCCCTCCCGCTTAATCCTTTCGTCGATACTGATAAGACCACTCATACCTTGTGGTTATTATCAATGGAACTTGTTTGAGGTCACACGCACAAAACCACAAATAATGTATGGTAATGACATAGATTTAATAATATTAATAATATTGTATTACTTAAATTTTAATTGTTGATAACTCGCGTGTGCGAAAGGTAAAGGTAGGACTTAGGTATGATTCAAATCGTGATTGATGGGAAATATCGAATCGTCGAGCAAGGACAAACCGTTCTTGAAGCGGCAAAAACATGTGGTTTGGAGATCCCATCTTTATGTGGTTTGAACAAAACAGCGGATAAAGTGCCGTGTGATTTGTGTGTCGTTGAAGTTGATGGCGTTGGTGTTACTCGCTCTTGTGAGCTTGAAGTGTCTAATGGGTTGAATATTACCACTCAGTCAAAACAGTTAACGAATCATCGACAAGAAGCGTTGAATCGCATTATGACCGATCACTACGCTGACTGTGAGGCGCCATGCCAAACAGCCTGTCCTGCTGGGGTCGACATCCAATCTTACCTGCACCATATTGCTCAAAATGATCACATCAAAGCGATTGAGGTGATCAAAAAGACATTACCAATGCCGCTTTCAATTGGTCGTGTGTGTCCTGCTTTCTGTGAAACCGAATGTCGTCGTAACTTGGTCGATGAATCCATTGCGATTCGCCAACTCAAACGACACGCTGCCGATGCGGATCTAGCGGCTCAAGAGAGCTACATGCCAGCGAAGAAACCAAATAAAGGCAAGAGCATTGCTATTGTTGGTAGTGGCCCCGGTGGGCTTACGGCGGGTTATTACCTATCTAACGAAGGCTATGAAGTCAGTGTCTATGAGTCGATGCCCAAAGCGGGTGGTTGGCTGCGTTACGGTATCCCTGAATATCGCTTACCTAAGTCGATTCTAGATAAAGAAATCGAGTTGATGTGTCGCAACGGAATGGTGGTTGAGTGCGGTAAAAAACTCGGTGTTGATTTTACACTGTCTGATTTAAGTAACGATTTTGATGCGGTTTGTTTAGCCGTTGGCGCATCACAAGCGGTTGAAATGAATTACCCGGGTAGTGAACTCGGCGGTTGTTATTTGGGTGTCGATTATCTGAAAGATTACGTGACCGATCAGCAGTATGCCACAGGTAAAAAGGTCGCAGTAATTGGTGGCGGTAATACCGCGATTGACTGCGCTCGAACAGCGGTGCGTGATGGCGCGGATACTACGCTGATTTATCGTCGTACTCGAGATGAGATGCCTGCAGAAGATTACGAAATCGAAGAAGCTGAGCATGAAGGTGTGAAGTTCCACTTCTTAACCAACCCTGCAGAAAACATAGCCGATGAAAATGGTCATGTATCAGAAATACGATTAGAACGAATGGCTTTGGGTCCTGCTGATGCTTCAGGCCGCCGCAGCCCTAAACCAACTGGCGAGTTCTTTGTTGAAGCGTTTGATACGGTTATTGCTGCCGTGTCGCAAAAGCCTGATCTGAGCTTTATGGACAATGAAGCGATTGATATTCCTCTTACTCGTTGGAATACCGCAGATGCTGATCCACAAACCATGCATACCGGAACCGGAAATATTTTCAGTATTGGTGATTTCCGACGCGGCCCTGCAACCGCAGTCGAAGCGGTGGGGGATGGGCGTATTGCTGCACAAGCGATCGATCGCTTCTTCCACGGTGATATGGAAAATATTCCGGCCAAACCGTTTAACTCAAGAAAACACAAACAGCTCAAAGCGGTGGATCCTGAGCAATACCAGTCGATACAACGTATGGCTCGTAAGATCATGCCAGAACTAACGCCCGAGCAGCGTGAACAAAGCTTTGATGAAGTAGAAACAGGGTTTGATAATGCTGATGCAATAGCGGAAGCAGCAAGATGTCTAGAGTGTGGCTGCCAAGCTAATACAGATTGCGACCTACGAGACTACTCGACCGAATACAAAGCAACGCAAACGCATCCAGAGTACAAAATCGATGTGGCTTCGAATGAGAGTTGGCAGGCGATTCGTGCTGAAGAAGCGAAGGTCGGGTTAACAAGGCAAAAATTTTCGGTCGATGACAGTTCTGAGTTCATTATCTTTGACGCCAACCGCTGCATCAGTTGTGGCCAGTGTATTCAAGCATGTCGAGAACAGAATGTTCATGGCGTTCTAAGCTTCATGAATCAATCGGATGGCAAACCTGCATCAAGACCTGAATGTCGCCCTAACTTTGGGGCAGATAAGACCTTAATGGGCGACTCAAACTGCGTTCAATGTGGATCGTGTATTCAGGTGTGTCCAACCGGTGCAATGGTGGATGCTCGCGACAGAAAGCAGGGAGACACAGGCGTACTCAAGAAAGTCGATACCATCTGCACTTATTGCGGTGTGGGTTGTAAGTTAACCATGCATATCGATGAGCAGAAAAACAAAATTCGCTATATCGAAGGCGGAGACTCTCCGGTTAATGAAGGCATGTTGTGTGTTAAGGGACGATTTGGCTTCGATTTTGTGGGCAGCGATGCGCGTTTAACCACACCATTAATTCGTAAAGATGGCTGGTTGCAACCTGCAAGTTGGGATGAGGCAGTTAAGCTTATTGCCGAGAAGTTTACTGCGATTAAGCAAGGCTTTGGCAGTAACGCTTTAGCGGGGTTCTCGTCGGCGAAAACCACCAATGAAGATAACTATGCCTTCCAAAAATTCATACGTCGTGAACTCGGTACCAATAACGTCGATCACTGTGCGCGCCTTTGTCACGCATCTACTGTTACTGGTTTAGAGGCTTCGCTAGGTAGCGGGGCGATGACCAATGATATTCCAAGCATCAAGCACTCAGATGTGATCTTTATTATTGGCTCCGACACCACGTCAGCACACCCAATTATTGGCTCGCATATCAAGCAAGCTGTGAGACATGGTGGAGCGAGATTGATCGTTGCCGATCCAAAACGAATCGATATTGCTGACCATGCTGAACTTTATTTAGCGCACCGACCGGGTACTGATGTAATGTTGATCAATGGTGTGATGCAGCAAATCATCAAACACGGTTGGTACGACCAAGAGTATATCGAAGACCGTGTGGATGGCTTTGATACCTTGCTTCAAGAGGTAATGTCACCAAGTTATTCACTAGACAAAGTGGAGCTGGTAACTGGCGTTAAAGCGGAAGACATCTTCGCAATGGCGCGATTGATTGGTACTGCAGAACGTACAGCGGTGTACTACTCGATGGGCATTACGCAACATACCACTGGTCACGATAACGTTCGATCAATCGCTAACCTACAGCTCTTGTGTGGCAATATCGGAATTGAAGGCGGCGGTATCAACCCATTACGTGGTCAATCCAATGTTCAGGGTGCGTGTGACATGGGCGCATTGCCAAATAACCTTCCGGGTTATCAGAAAGTGTACAACCCAATGGTTCGTCAAAAATTCGCGATGGAGTGGGGTGTTTCTGACCTACCGGCTGAAACAGGCTTAACGTTGACCGAAATTATTGATGGAGCGTGTCATCGAGATGTTCGTGGTCTGTACGTAATGGGCGAGAACCCAGTGCTGAGTGACCCGAACCAAGCGCATGTGATTGAAGGTCTTGAAGCTTTAGATTTCCTCGTGGTTCAAGATATTTTCTTAACCGAAACCGCTCAATATGCCGATGTGGTGCTACCGTCTTGCTCGTTTGCTGAGAAGTCTGGTCATTTTACTAATACCGAGCGTCGTGTTCAGCGTATTAACCCGGCGGTATTGCCTCCAGGTGAAGCGAAAGAAGATTGGGTGATTATCCAAATGTTGGCTAATGCGATGGGCGGCAATTGGGAATATGACTCGGTTGCTGATATCACCAATGAGATAGCGCGTGTCACGCCACAGTATGGTGGTTTACGTTGGGAGAACATTACGGTGAACGGCGTGCAATGGCCAAGTAATAAGAACAACCCTGATGGCACACGTATCATGCACCAGACCCAATTTACGCGTGGGCGTGGTCAAATGGAGGCGATTCCGTTTAGATACGCTGCTGAGCTACCGGATGCGGAATACCCGTTAGTATTAACGACAGGCCGTATTCTAGAACAGTTCCACACCGGAACCATGACACGTAAAACAAAAGGGTTGGATAACTTAGCAGGGCCGCGTGCCATGGTGAGTGTTCATGATGCTGAAGCGCTAGGTATCTCGAATGGTCAGATGCTTAAGGTCTCAACACGTCGTGGTGAAATCGAAATCGCGGCCTTTGTGACTAAACGAATGCAAAAGGGTGTGGTATTTATTCCATTCCATTTTGTTGAATCACCAGTTAACCGTTTGACTACCACAGCGACTGATCCACACGCGAAGATCCCTGAATTTAAGGTGGCGGCTGTGCGTATTGATCCTATTCGTGAGCCTGAGTGTGAAGTAACAGAGGCTTAATCATATTAGCTCGGTGAAGACGGCTGGCATTAAAAAGCCGCGTAACTCTCAGAGTTATGCGGCCTTTTTATCGAGCTAGATTCAGTATCAATAACTGAGTCGTTTCGCTTTAATTTAGATGAGCTTAGTTTTGAACAATTTCGCTACCGTGAACACCAAATTGCTTAGCAGCGTAGGCAACGCGCTCTGCTGGTTTTGGGTATTCAGCTGGTGTGCCCAGGTTTTCAATATGATGCAAGCGAGGTAATAAACCTGCGCCGTTTGCAATCTGTATTGCTAATCCAGGGCGAGCGTTTAGCTCCAGTACCATCGGGCCTTCTTCTTGGTCTAAAACCATGTCCGTACCCATGTAACCAAGGCCTGTCATTTCCCAAGCACTTGATGCAAGTGTCAGCAGCTTTTCCCAATGGGGTACTTGTAGTAGCGCCAACTCTTTACCCGTATCTGGGTGGTGAGTCACTGGGTGGTCAAATTGAACCGCACGAACGGCTTTACCCGTAGCGATACAAATACCTACGCCTACAGCACCTTGGTGCAAGTTAGCTTTACCATCAGAAGCCGAAGTCGATAGACGCATCATCGCCATTACAGGGTAGCCCTTGAATACAATGATTCGTACATCTGGTACACCCTCGTAACTGAAGCCGTCAAAACACTCGTCAAACTTGATGAGGTTTTCAACTACAGCAACATCGTTCTTACCACCGAGTGAGAAAAGACCCGCGAGAGCGTTACTGATGTGGCGCTCTACGTCTTCTTCATTGATAGTCGAACCCGATGGCTTGGTGTAAACGCCGTCCTTGTGAGAGATCACAACAAGGATACCTTTACCACCACTACCTTGAGCCGGCTTGATTACGAAACCCGGCCACTCTTTTACCATCTTGTGGATTGTTTTTACTTCAGCTTGATGACCAATAACGCCAATTAGTTTTGGCACAGTAGCGCCAGCCTGTTCAGCAATGATTTTAGTCTTAAGCTTGTCATCAACGAGTGGATACTTGGAACGATCATTGTAGCGACCAATATAACTATGGTTACGCTTGTTCATTCCCATTATGCCTTTGTCTTTCAACCTAAACGGTGAAGTAAACTGATCAAACATAACTTAGTCCTCCGCTAGCGGTTTAAAGCGACGAAGCTCGGTTAGACGGTATCCTGTGTAGTTACCTAGTAGCAAGATGGTCGCTAGAATAACAAGTTGTAAACCAATAAAGTTAAACGTTAAGTGCTGAATGAACGGGTTAGTCATGCCTAAGTAAACAAGAACCGCAGTAAATAGAGAACCACCACCTTGCAGCATTACTTCTTTCGCGCCTTCTTCTTCCCATAGGATAGACATACGTTCGATAGTCCAAGATAGGATAATCATTGGGAAGAACGTAATGGATAGACCTTCAGTCAGACCCACTTTAAACGCGACCACAGTAAACACAGAGATAATCATGATTACCGTGATGATTACGGCGGATATCCTGGCGACCAGTAGTAAGTTGAGCTTGGATAAGTAACTTCGAATAATAAGACCTGTACCTACGATAAGTAGGAAGCCGACAATACCCGTTACCAATTGTGTTTGTACAAAGGCTACCGCAATCAGTACAGGCATGAACGTACCAGACGTTTTCAGACCGATGATGACACGTAGGAACACAACAATCAGAGCACCGATAGGAATCAGCATGATGGTTTTAAACATCGCTTGCTCTTCTAGCGGCAGACTATGAATGGAAAGGTTTAACAGTTGATCCGCAGAGACTTTACTGTTGGTTGCTTCAGTGGGAGTCACCTCCTGAGCAATCATCGAGAAGTGAACTTTACTGTTCTGACCGCCAACCACGTCTAATAGAGATACATTTGATTCATCCCAAATTAGCAGGTTTGGCTGAACTTGCTGTTCGCTTGATTCAGGAGAGAATAAAACCCATTGGTCGTTATCCCAGATCTGGTTCATTTGCTGGATAGATTGACGACGACGTCCATCTTCTAGCTCGATAACACCAACCACTTTATTGTGAATGTTTGCTGCTGAAAGTAGCTTGTGTGTCGCTTCCACTTTAGTCATGTTATTCAGAATAAGCGCTGAGTTTTGGCTGTCTGGATCGTTAAGTGTTTTGATGAGCTCACGGGTAAAAGTGAGGTTGTCTGCAGAACGCTTTGTCGCTCTATCAATCAATGCAAAAGAAGCGGCTTCTTCAGGGCCGTCGAAGCTTGGCTGTGCGACTTCGCCTTCTGGCGGTATAGCATCAACTTTTGCTTGGTTGTCGACTAGGAATTGTGTTTTGTAGTAGATAGTTTGAGGGCCATCTGCGTATCGAATAGACCACTCTGCGCGGCGACCTGATTCGGTATTCAAGTAAGAGATACCATAACCTGGCGATGAAGCCGATTCGCCGATAAGTGTGTAGTTAGACTGAGTATGAGGAGCCGCTAAGGAAACTTTTGCTTCTTTGCCTACTGCGTTGAACTCGATGCGAGCTTCAACGTCCCAAACCTGTCTGGTTTCCCCTGGAGTCCAAGGTACACCGTAGGTCGTATGTCTGAACATACTCAGTGTTATACCTGCCACAATAAGCAGGAATATAGAGATATAAAATGGAATTCTTGACGTCATAGCTTACCCTACTATTGTTATTTAACTTCCGTTTGTACGTACTTTTTACTTACATCTACTAGCGCTATGTCTTTGATAAATTCGCGCCCTAGTAACACAGGGTGACTCATTTGAGAGCGATCCGCCAATGTAAATTGCGCTTTTTCATGGATTTTTCCGACTTTCACCCATAATTCGATCACAGCTCGACGTTCTGCTTGATCATTGGTTGATTGACGGATTTTTACATAACGTACAACAGGCGCTTCAATCCATTTCTGGTCTTCTTTAGCTTGGGCTTTGTCGTCTAGGTGAAATTTAACCCAGTTCTTGCCGTTACGTTCGAATTCTTTGATATCGACAGCGTTTAAAGAAGAGGTGGTTGCACCTGTATCAACACGAGCATCAAAGCTTTGCTTGATAGAGTCGATAAACACTTTTTCGATGCCGCCAAGGATAGTCGGTTGTGATATAGGAGCGATAGGAGCAACGGCAATAGCGACCGGTTCCTCTTCCTCTAGCTCTTCAATAACCTTGTGTTCCATGCTCGTTAGATGGGTATCTAATTGACTAGAAAGGGTAGTAATTTCGTCTTCTAAGCTTTCAATATAGTCACTTTGATTGCTTAGTTGCAGTTCAAGATTTTGAACCTTATTTGCGATGTTTGTCTCTGAGCGGGAAATAGCGTCGAGAGTTTCTTGGTGGTAGGTAGCACCATTTGTAAGAGTACAACCAGAGAGCAAACCAACCGCCACAATAGGCGATAATCGCTTAAACATAAAAAAACCTTTGAGAATTAGAGAATAGTTCAGACTATTTAGAAGTTTAGCCCACAAAAAAGGATGCGTGAAGCATCCTATTGTAAGAGTCTGGTCATATTGAATCGCAATGTGAGCGCTACGCCAATTATTGCTATTTGGAATAGCTCACTTATTAAACACAAGTCAATTTTTGTTCAATTCTTAAGCTAAGGAAGCAAGGTTCACCGCGAAATTAACAGTGGCTTTTTGACCATGCAAGCAATTGTTTTGCTGCCTTAATAGGCTTGTGCTTTATTTACTCAATATGCCACTGCTTTGTGGGCAGTAAATCTATGGCTTTGTTGCTACCAGAATCGCACGTCTCGGTGCAGGGTGACCTTCAACCGTTTTACTTGGATCGTTCGGATCGAGGTAATCTGGAAGAGAGTTGTGTGTCATCCATTCTGTGGTGCGTTGTTCACCAATTGTCGTGACATTTTCGTCAACGATTCGTACGTCTTCAAAACCAACTTGTTCTAGCCAGCGTTTCAGTGCGCGAGCTGAAGGGAAGAAGTAGACGTTTCTCATTTGCGCGTAACGGTCAACCGGAACTAATACTGCGTTCTCATCGCCTTCAATCACCAAGGTTTCAAGAACCAGTTCACCGCCAGACACCAATTGGTCTTTCAGTTGAATCAAGTGGTCCAGTGGTGAACGACGATGGTAAAGCACGCCCATGCTGAATACCGTGTCGTAGGCTTCTAGCTTTGGGAGCTGCTCAATACCTAGAGGTAATAGGTGAGCTCGTTGGTCATCGCCCATCAACTTACGAATTGCTTCAAACTGAACCAAGAATAGGTGGGAAGGATCGATACCAACCGTTAAGCGAGCACCTTCACCCAGCATGCGCCACATGTGGTAACCATTGCCACAACCTACATCGAGAACCGAACGGTTTTTTAATGGAGATATATGTGGAAGCACACGATCCCATTTCCAGTCACTGCGCCACTCTGTATCGATATGGATGTCGTGAACCGTATAAGGACCTTTTCTCCACGGGTGGAAAGTCTTCAATAAGCTTTCTAGCTTTTTCAGTTCGCCTGTGTGGTATGGCGTAGAACTACCAATCGTCACTGAATTTTTCAGGTCAACTTGATCTGGCACGTCTTGTGGAATCTTGTTTAGTGCACGTAGCCAGCGGTCAAAGTCACCGTGCTCTGCATTTTGCCAATCGGTCAGTTGCTGTGGCAGGACATTTAGCCACGGCTGAAGGCGAGTATCTTGGGCAATAAGTTGATAAAAATTGGCAAAATTAAACATAGGTTTTCACTGAGTTGGTGGTGTAGAAATTAAATTTGTCACTCCATTAAGAGTGTGGACAAACATGCTAGGGAATCTCGTTTATCGTGTTTGATAAGAGATCCCCAATTCGTTTGTTCCTCGCTCTTGAAGATGACATTTTAGTACGTGCTAACGGTGTCGCGACGGTTACGTAATCTAAAATGTTTACTTTATCGCGAACATTGAACCAAAGTTGAAACATTGGAACCAGACTTCGCTGCTTGAGAAGCCAATCTTATCAAATCGCTCTCTGTGAACAGGGATCGAATCCGGGCGCATCACGTTTTCAATTGCGCTACGTTTCTGACTTACTTCTAGCTCGCTGTACCCGTTAGCACGTTTGAAATCATGGTGCAGGTCGATAAGCAGTTCATTTGAGCTTTCATCTTCGAATACGTATTTTTCTGACAGGATTAAGATCCCGCCTGGGCGCAAGCCAGCATGAATTTTCTCAAGCAGAGCGTATCGATCGTCTGGAGAAAGAAATTGCAGCGTAAAGTTAAGCACCACAACAGAAGCGTCTTTGATTTCCACTTCACGGATGTCGGCTTCAATCACTTCTACCGGTGTGTCACTGCGGTAAGCATTAACGTGCAATTTGCAGCGCTCAACCATGGCTTCTGAATTATCGATCGCGAAAATCGTGCAGCCTTCTTGCTGAATGTGACGACGCATAGAAAGTGTCGCAGCACCAAGCGAGCAGCCAAGGTCGTAAATATTTGAGTGTGGCTTTACAAAGCGCTCAGCCAGCATGCCGATTGCAGAGATGATATTGCTATAGCCAGGCACCGAACGTTGAATCATATCCGGAAATACTTCAGCAACCCTTGCATCAAAGGTGAAGTCTCCAATTTTATCAATAGGAGCGGAAAAGATATTGTCTGTGTTGCTCATAGCATTTTCTCTCGACAGTCAGCGTAATTGGCACAAAATTCGTACCAAATAAAAGGGGGCGTATTTTACGTAAAAAAAACGCCAC
Source organism: Vibrio sp. 10N.261.54.A5 (assembly GCF_041471145.1). Lineage (NCBI taxonomy): Bacteria > Pseudomonadati > Pseudomonadota > Gammaproteobacteria > Vibrionales > Vibrionaceae > Vibrio > Vibrio sp. 10N.261.54.A5. The sequence goes on from NZ_JBFRNU010000017.1 coordinate 97,782, forward strand.
TGTCACGAAAACTGAGATTTAGCTCAAGGTTCGAAGCTACTTACAAGTGAGAGGTTAAAACATCGAGATTTGGTGATTGCCTTTTTGAGCTGGAAACTGAGCCAGTTCGGGCAGTAATAATGATGTATTTTCAGAGACTTGCTTTTGTAGCCTCTTATAAATAGCAATCGCAAGTTCAGGTGCGTGGTTATTGTCTGGGGTGTGGATCATTAAATAGGGCTGCTTGCCTTCATTAAGCCAGTTTGGGATTTTGGCAAACCAAGGCTTAAAAAACTCAATATTAGGTTCTTGGTCTGGGTGACCAATAAATCGAATCATCGGGTTATTGGCGGTAGCAATTGCATGAACAGGAACACGCGGTTTTTTCTGATGCGCATCGATCACCGCTTCTGTGGTGGGTGGCGCAGAGAAAACGGGGCGGCTGTCCATAATGATGCGATTGATGCCTTCCTCAACCAGCCATTGGTTGAAGCGTTTTTCCGCATCGCCCTTATCAAAGAAACCTAAGTGTCGAACTTCGACGCCAAGCTGCATATCTTTTGGGAATAAGGTGCAAAACTTTTGTAGGGCAGGCAGCATGCTGGGCTCAAAACTGTGCGGCAGCTGAATCGTCCATTGACCAATACGGTCATGCAGTGGCGACATCGTCATCAAGAACTCTTTGAGTTCGGCTTGGCAGTGTCTCAGTTGTTGCTGGTGGGTGATGAATTTGGGCAATTTGAAGGTGAACTTGAAATCATCGTGACTGGCGGCTTTCCAATTGTGAACGGTAGACATACTTGGCGTAGCGTAAAAGGTGGTGTTGCCCTCAACGGTATGGAAAACTTGGGTGTATTTTTCCAAGCGTTCGGCAGGCTTGGTGCCTTTACCGTAGAACTGACTTTGCCACTCAGAATGAGACCACATAGTTAATCCAAGTCTTAGAGGTAAAGTTTCTGTTGTTATTACACGATTATCCATCTATTACACCGTTATCCATCACGCCATCAGTCATTACAAAAAGTTTTTGGGTTGAAACGAAAATCTACTTTACGAGAGTTTTGCTGATTAAGGTACTTTCGAGATATAATTATCGCAATTTTTTCGGTTTTGATGAATCTTTGCGCACTTGATGGGCTAAAAAGCAGCAAAGCCAGATAAAACACAATAAATTCGAATGTGGAAGGTCGATTTTAAGCGAGTTTCCGCGTATAAATGTTCCTTTGCTCTGTTGTGTGGAATGACCACTGACAGCTTGGAAATTAGTAAATAATTAAGAGATTGGGAAATTCATTATGCGTACCCATTACTGTGGTAACCTGAACAAGTCCCTGGCGGGACAAACTGTAGAATTGTGCGGCTGGGTAAACCGTCGCCGTGATTTAGGCGGTCTTATCTTTATTGATATGCGTGATCGTGAAGGCATCGTTCAGGTTGTTGTCGATCCAGATATGAAAGATATCTTCCCGATCGCTAACCAACTGCGTAATGAATTCTGTATCAAGTTTACTGGTGAAGTACGAGTTCGTCCGGACAGCCAAGTAAATAAAGACATGGCTACTGGTGAAGTAGAACTTTACGCGACGGGTCTAGAGATCATTAACCGTTCAGAAGCGCTTCCACTAGACTTCAACCAAACGAACTCTGAAGAGCAGCGTCTTAAGTACCGTTACATCGATCTTCGTCGTCCAGAAATGAGCGACCGTATTAAGCTTCGTGCACGTGCTTCTAGCTTCGTTCGTCGTTTCCTAGATGAGAACTTATTCCTAGACATCGAAACGCCAGTACTAACGAAAGCGACACCAGAAGGTGCTCGTGACTACCTAGTACCAAGCCGTGTTCACAAAGGTAGCTTCTACGCACTTCCTCAATCTCCTCAGCTTTTCAAGCAACTGCTGATGATGTCTGGTTTTGACCGTTACTACCAAATCGTTAAATGTTTCCGTGATGAAGATTTACGTGCTGACCGTCAGCCTGAATTTACTCAAATCGATATCGAAACATCTTTCATGACTTCTCAAGAAGTACGTAACGTGACTGAGAAGCTTGTTCACGATATGTGGAAAGAACTTCTAGATGTTGAACTAGGTCAATTCCCAGTAATGCCTTTCTCTGAAGCGATTCGTCGTTTCGGTTCTGATAAGCCAGATCTACGTAACCCACTAGAGTTAGTGGACGTTGCTGACTTGGTTAAAGATGTTGAATTCAAGGTATTCTCTGGCCCAGCTAACGACGAAAAAGGTCGCGTAGCAGTTATCCGTGTTCCAGGTGGTGCTAAGCTAACTCGTAAGCAAATCGACGGCTACGCTGAACACGTAAACATCTACGGCGCGAAAGGCCTAGCTTGGATGAAGGTTAACGACCGTGCTGCAGGCATGGAAGGTATTCAATCTCCAGTTGCTAAATTCCTAAGCGAAGACGTAATCAACGGTATTCTAGATCGTACTCAAGCTGAATCTGGCGATATCATTCTGTTCGGCGCAGACAAAGCGGGCATCGTTGCTGAAGCAATGGGCGCACTTCGTCTTAAACTAGGTACGGATCTAGAGCTAACAGACACATCTGCATGGGCTCCACTGTGGGTTGTTGACTTCCCAATGTTCGAAGAAGACGGCGAAGGTAACCTACACGCAATGCACCACCCATTCACATCACCACTAGGTGTGAACGCCGAAGAGCTAAAAGCGAACCCAGCAGCAGCAAATTCTGATGCATACGACATGGTAATCAACGGCTACGAAGTAGGCGGCGGTTCTGTACGTATCCACAACGCAGAAATGCAAACAGCGGTATTTGGTATCCTAGGTATCGAAGCACAAGAGCAACAAGAGAAGTTCGGCTTCCTACTTGAAGCGCTTAAGTACGGCACGCCACCGCACGCTGGTCTAGCATTCGGTCTTGACCGTCTAGCAATGCTGCTTTGTGGTACTGAGAACATCCGTGACGTTATCGCATTTCCGAAAACAACAGCTGCAGCATGTCTACTGACAGACGCGCCAAGCCTAGCGAACCCAGCATCACTGGAAGAGCTAGCAATCGCAGTTAAATTGGCAGAGAAAAAAGAGCAAGCGTAAGCCTGTTATCTTTTCTTGTTGATGAAGAGATCCTAGTTGATAGAGAGCTCTCAATTAATTAGCCAAGACTTGCCAGTAAATTAGAGAATGCCCGTTAATTTGACGGGCATTTTTTTTTGCGTTCGATATACTAAGCTCATAAAGCATGTATAAATAATCAGTATTGAAGTTATGTCTATTATCTTAGGAATTGACCCTGGCTCGCGTATTACCGGCTATGGCGTGATTCGTCAAAATGGTCGCCATCTATATTACTTAGGTAGCGGTTGTATTCGCACCTCTGAAAAAGAACTGCCGGGCCGACTCAAACAAATCTACGCCGGTGTGAGCGAAATCATCACTCAGTTTCAACCGGATGTGTTTGCGATAGAGCAGGTCTTCATGGCTAAGAATGCAGACTCAGCGCTTAAGCTGGGACAAGCGCGTGGCAGTGCGATAGTGGCAGCGGTAAATGCTGATCTCCCCGTTCATGAATATGCGGCTCGTCTAATCAAACAAGCGGTGACAGGCAATGGTGGTGCAGATAAGTCGATGGTTCAGAACATGGTGATGAGCATGCTTAAGTTACCCGCTAAACCACAGGCCGATGCTGCCGATGCTCTAGGCGTAGCGATCACTCACGCCAACACCAATAAAACTTTGATAGCGCTTGCGGGTAAAGCAACAGGAGCAAGAAAAGGGCGTTACCGATAACCATAGGCTATGGCGTTTCTGAAGACAGAATCATTCGGTTTCTTAAGCTAAGCAAGCTTAAATAAATCATCTTAATAAACACAAAGAACTGGATAAGCATCCAGTTCTTTTATATTCTGTCCCTCAAATTATATTCCATCAAGAGAGTGAATTGTGATCGGACGTCTACGCGGTACATTAATAGAAAAACAGCCACCAGAATTACTAATCGAAGTGAGTGGCGTTGGCTATGAAGTTCAAATGCCAATGAGCTGTTTTTACGAATTACCAAACGTGGGCGAAGAGGCAATCATCTACACGCACTTTGTTGTACGTGAAGATGCGCAGCTACTTTATGGTTTTAACACGGTTAAAGAGCGTGCGCTGTTCCGTGAAGTGATCAAAGCGAACGGTGTGGGCCCTAAGCTAGGCCTTGGCATTCTTTCAGGCATGACGGCTAGCCAGTTTGTTCAAAGTGTTGAACGTGAAGACATCTCGACGCTGGTTAAACTTCCGGGTGTGGGTAAGAAAACCGCTGAACGTCTGGTTGTTGAAATGAAAGACCGCCTGAAAGGGTGGGGCGCGGGTGACTTGTTTACTCCAGCGACAGATGCAGCTCCGATTGATTCTATGCCAACCGTTCACGACGCGGAAGAAGAAGCGGTAAGTGCGCTACTTGCATTAGGCTACAAGCCGACTCAAGCTTCCAAGGTGGTTTCTCAAGTGGCTAAAGATGGCATGACCAGCGAACAGTTGATTCGCGAAGCTCTGAAATCGATGGTTTAATACCCAATATACTTGTTCGACAAAATAGACTCATTCACTTTGCCTTTACACAGAGTCAAGAAGCGCAGAGTCAACAAGAGCATAGTTAGGAATAGCAGAATTTATGATTGAAGCCGATCGCCTTATTGCACCGGATAACCCAGTATTCAAAGATGAAGATGTCATTGATCGTGCAATACGCCCTAAAGCACTGGCTGACTATAAAGGTCAGGATCACGTTCGTGGCCAGATGGAGATTTTCATCAAAGCGGCACAACTGCGTAACGAGGCGCTCGACCATCTGTTGATATTTGGCCCTCCAGGCTTGGGTAAAACCACGTTGGCGAACATTGTTGCCAATGAGATGGATGTCAACATTCGTACGACTTCAGGCCCTGTTCTAGAAAAAGCAGGCGACCTAGCGGCGTTACTGACCAATCTCGAAGAAAATGATGTCCTGTTCATTGATGAGATTCACCGTTTAAGCCCTGTGGTTGAAGAGGTGTTGTACCCTGCAATGGAAGACTACCAATTAGATATCATGATTGGTGAAGGCCCAGCGGCACGCTCTATCAAGATTGACCTTCCTCCTTTTACTTTGATTGGCGCAACCACTCGTGCTGGCTCACTGACATCGCCGTTACGTGACCGTTTTGGTATTACTCAGCGTCTTGAGTACTACAAGGTTGAAGATCTACAAAACATCGTTCAGCGCAGTGCAGATTGCCTTGGTCTTTCTATGGAGTCCGAAGGGGCGCTAGAAGTTGCTCGCCGAGCTCGTGGTACGCCACGTATTGCTAACCGTCTACTGCGCCGTGTTCGTGATTATGCGGAAGTAAAAGGCGACGGGCATATTTGTCCGGAGGTTGCTGACAAAGCGCTAAACATGTTGGATGTCGATGCTAAAGGTTTCGACTACATGGATAGAAAGCTTCTGCTGGCGATTATGGAGAAGTTTGGTGGTGGTCCGGTAGGTATCGACAACATGGCTGCCGCGATTGGTGAAGAGAGAGACACTATTGAAGATGTGTTAGAACCTTACTTGATTCAACAAGGTTACCTACAAAGGACGCCAAGAGGTCGAATCGCGACCGACAGAGCGTATTTACACTTTGGAATAGATAAACCCTCCAATCGTTAAATTATTCATTTTTAAAGATCCCAGTTGCATAAGCGCTGGTTTTTTTTGCTTTTTACTGAATAACAACTCTTTGAGCGAGTCGATAAAAAGATCGAAAAGGGAGCTTCAAAAATGGAAACTTTGATTTCAGGTTTGATTTAGATAACAGGAAATGAAATAAGTTGTCATATTTTTTGTTAATACTTTATAGGTAGTTGTAATTCGGATGTTGAGGCGGTGCTGAGCATTTGTCACAGATATCATGCGCTGTTATTAAGACAAGCATAATTGGTGTGATTTTAATCATAATTGTACAAAAATAACTCTAATTTGCTCGAATAAATTTGATACAAATCAACGCAGGGTTCTCCCATAAACCTTTTGAAACATACTGATTTTACCAGTAATATTAGCGCTAGCTATATTAGCTTATGCTTAACAATAATCTAACTATAACGGTACGTTTTTGCTACAAATTTCAACTTGTAATAACAATTGCATAAATTGTTTTAACATGGATTTTTGCGGTGAATAATCACACAAGTGTCATTCAGCCGACACAAAGGAGTTACCATGATTGATGTTGTTGATCTGTCGCGATTGCAGTTTGCATTTACAGCGATGTATCACTTCCTATTTGTTCCACTGACTTTAGGTATGGCATTTCTACTTGCCATTATGGAGTCAGTTTATGTAATGACTGGCAAGCAAATTTACAAGGACATGACCAAGTTCTGGGGTAAATTGTTTGGTATTAACTTTGCTCTTGGTGTAGCGACAGGCTTAACCATGGAGTTCCAGTTTGGTACTAACTGGTCTTACTATTCTCACTATGTTGGCGACATTTTTGGTGCTCCGCTAGCTATCGAAGCGCTTGTTGCATTCTTCCTAGAGTCTACTTTTGTTGGCCTATTCTTCTTCGGTTGGGACAGACTGTCAAAGCGTCAGCACTTAGCGGTAACTTGGTTAGTAGCACTTGGCTCTAACTTCTCTGCGCTTTGGATCTTGGTAGCAAACGGCTGGATGCAAAACCCAGTGGGTGCGGAATTTAACTTTGAAACTATGCGTATGGAAATGGTGAGCTTCGCTGAAGTTGTACTAAACCCAGTAGCACAAGTTAAATTCGTACACACAGTAGCGTCTGGTTACACAACGGGTGCGATGTTCATCCTTGGTATCAGCTCATACTACATTCTTAAAGGTCGTGACCTTGCCTTTGCTCGTCGTTCTTTCGCGATTGCAGCATCTTTCGGTATGGCGGCGATCTTGTCAGTAATCGTACTAGGTGATGAATCTGGTTACGAGCTTGGTGAAGTTCAGAAAGTGAAGCTCGCTGCGGTAGAAGCAGAGTGGCACACGGAAGAAGCACCAGCAGCATTTACTGTTTTTGGTATTCCTAACCAAGAAACAATGGATACTGACTACGCAATTAAGATCCCTTACGTAATGGGTATCATTGCGACGCGTTCTCTTGATAAAGAAGTAACGGGCTTGCGTGACCTACGTGATGATCACGTTGATCGTATCCGTACTGGTATGTACGCTTACGAACTTCTAGAAAAACTACGTGCAGGCGATAAGTCTGAAGAAAACATGGCAGCGTTCGACGAAGTGAAAGGTGACCTAGGTTACGGCTTGCTTCTTAAGCGCTACACAGACAACGTTGTTGACGCAACAGAAGACCAAATCCAAATGGCTGCGGATGATTCTATCCCAACAGTTTGGCCTCTATTCTGGTCATTCCGTCTGATGGTTGCTTGTGGCTTCATCATGCTGTTTGTATTCGGTGCTGCGTTTGTTCAAACGTGTCGTCAGAAAATCGAACAGAAACCATGGGTACTTAAAGCTGCGCTATTCTCAATCCCACTTCCTTGGATTGCGATTGAAGCAGGTTGGTTCGTTGCTGAGTTTGGTCGTCAACCATGGGCGGTTGGTGAAATCCTACCGGTTAACGTTGCTGCATCAGCACTGACTATTGAACAGCTTTGGACTTCTCTATTCGCTATCCTGGCACTTTACACAGTGTTCTTGATTGCTGAAGTTTACCTAATGCTGAAATTCGCACGTAAAGGTCCAAGTAGCTTGAAGACAGGCCGTTACCACTTCGAACAAAACGATAACTCTGTTGAAGACAAAGTTAGCCGTTCAGTTGAAGTATAAGTGAGGGAATATTATGTTTGATTACGAAAGCTTACGACTTATTTGGTGGGTATTGATCGGTGTTCTACTGGTTGGTTTCGCCGTAACTGATGGCTTTGATATGGGTGTTGCCGCTCTGTCACCTGTTATCGGTAAGAGCGACACTGAACGTCGTATTATGCTAAACACGATTGCCCCTCACTGGGATGGTAACCAAGTTTGGCTTATCACTGCGGGTGGTGCATTGTTTGCTGCATGGCCACTGGTTTACGCGACGTCTTTCTCTGGTTTTTACTTCGCAATGTACGTAACGCTAGCTGCACTTTGGTTACGTCCACTTGCTCTTGACTACCGTTCAAAGATCGAAGATCCAAAATGGCGCAAAACTTGGGACTACGCACTTTGCTTTAGTGGCGCAGTACCACCAATCATTTTCGGTGTGGCATTTGGTAACCTACTACAAGGTGTTCCATTTGAACTGAACGAATTTATGATGTCTAAGTACCATGGTACGTTCTTCGCTCTGCTTAACCCATTTGCATTGCTTTGTGGTGTGTTGGCTCTGATGTTGTTCGTGATGCAAGGTGCAACATGGCTTCAAATGAAGACAACAGAAGCGCTGCACGCTCGTGCTCGTAACGTTGCTCAGATCACTGGCCTAATTGCTATTGCTCTATTCGTTATTGGTGGTTTCTGGGTTCAATCTATCGAAGGCTATGTAATTACGAGCACTATCGATACGTTTGCTGACTCAAACCCACTAAACAAAGAAGTATCACTTCAAGTGGGTGCTTGGATGACAAACTTCGAAACTTATCCAGCAATGTGGGCTGCGCCGATCCTTGGTGTAGCAATGCCACTGCTTGCTGTGATTGCATCTCGCTTTGAGCGTGGTGGTTTCGCATTCTTGTTCTCAAGCCTATCGAACGCTGGTGTTATTCTAACTGCTGGTTTTGCAATGTTCCCATTCGTAATGCCATCAAGCCTGAACCCTAACCAAAGCTTGACTATGTGGGATTCAACAGCGAGTGAGCTAACGCTTGGTCTTATGACTGTCGTTGCGGCGGTAATGGTTCCTGTGATTCTTGGCTACACAACTTGGACATACTACAAAATGTTCGGTCGTCTAGATAAGAAACACATCGAAGATAACGACGTTTCAGCTTACTAAGCTAGAAGTTAAATAACTTAGGAGAAATTTTATGTGGTATTTCGCATGGATTTTGGGTGTACTTCTAGCATGTGCATTCGGCATCATCAATGCTCTATGGCTAGAGCATTCAGAAATGATGGACAAAGACAGTGAGTAATCTCGCAGAGCAAATCGCTAAGCTGCATCAACCAATGGATAAGACTCTGCTTAGAGCCTTATCCCTAGTATTGGGTTTCATGCATGTGGGTTTAGTGATGTGGGATCCTGAAGCGTATGCGACAAGCATCGGTGGCTTTAACGCGATCATCGGGCCAATGTTTATCTGGGCAGTATGCTCAAGCATGGTTTACGGTATCGGATTTAAGCCAAGAGCTTGGATGTGGCAGCTACTGTTTAGCCCATATGTTTCACTCACAATTTTGCTCTACCTAACGGTGCTGCGCCTTCTATAAAAGGCAAAGGATTTAGGTTCATAACAACGTGAGCCTTTATACTTGTTGGGTTTTTAGCCAAAAAGAGGTCATCTTATACAGATGGCCTTTTTTTTCGTCTCTCAAATCAAAAAATTCACAGCGATATACTATTAATGATAAGGAGTTAGGTTATAGTGAGATCTTTATCGTTTTGGATTGTGGTAGCAAATTGCAGGGATTATCTAAGCTATTTACGTGGCCAGTGACTGTGTATTACGAAGACACCGATGCGGGTGGCGTTGTATACCATTCAAACTATCTTAAGTTTTTCGAACGCGCTCGAACTGAGATGTTGCGCTCAATTGGCGTTTCTCAGCAAGTATTGTTAGAACAAAACATCGGTTTTGTAGTCCGACATATGGACATTGATTTTATTCAAGGCGCGCGTCTTGATGATTCTTTACAAGTCATTACAAATATTTACGAGTTGAAGCGAGCTACCTTGGTCTTCTGTCAAGAGATCGTAAATCCTGATGGCAAGGCATTGTGTAAAGCAATGGTTAAGGTAGCATGTATCGATAATCAAAAAATGAAACCCAAAGCAATGCCAACATTTATTCTCACGGAGCTAACGAATAGTGACTGCTGAAATCTCAATCTTAGGCCTAATTTTAGAAGCTAGTTTACTAGTTAAGATGGTCATGCTGACTCTTATGGGCATGTCTGTTGTTTCTTGGGCGATGATCATAAAAAGAAGTAAAGTGTTATCTCAAGCTTCTAAACAAACAGAAGTGTTTGAAGACAAATTTTGGTCAGGCGTTGATCTTGCAAAACTGTACCAAGAGAGCAACAAACGCAAAGACGAGCTTTCTGGTACTGAAGAAATTTTCTACGCAGGCTTTACTGAGTTCGCTCGCCTTCGTAAATCGAATGCAACATCACCTGACTTCATTATGGAAGGCACTGGCCGTGCGATGCGCGTTGCCGTTGCTCGTGAGGTTGATGAACTAGAAACTAACTTACCTTTCTTGGCGACCGTTGGCTCTATCAGCCCATACATCGGCCTATTTGGTACGGTTTGGGGCATCATGCACTCATTCATCGCATTAGGTGAAGTGAAGCAAGCGACGCTCGCAATGGTTGCTCCTGGTATTGCAGAAGCACTGATCGCAACAGCAATGGGTCTATTCGCTGCGATTCCAGCGGTAATGGCGTACAACCGCTTCAGCAGCCGAGTAGGCAAGCTAGAACACAACTACGCGACTTTCTCTGAAGAGTTTCACAGTATTCTTCACCGTCAAGCGATGGCTGGCAGGGAATAATAGATGGCTGGATACCAACCTAAAAAACGCAAAATGACAGCAGAGATTAACGTTGTACCTTACATCGACGTTATGCTTGTTTTGCTGATCATTTTTATGGTGACTTCGCCGTTTGTTACTCAAGGCGTTGACGTTGAATTGCCTCAGGCTTCAACGGCTAAATCGGCACAAGACCTACTGGGTGACGACAATGCAAGTTTCATCATCGTTGAAGTGAACAAAGACGGTGAACTTGGCTTGAGCGTTAATGACGAAGAAGTACAGCGTGGCTTATCAATGGAAGATATTATCGTCCGTGTGAAAGCCGAGTTGTCTCTGAAGCCAAACTCTCCAGTGGCGGTTGGTGGTGATGCCGCAACGCCATACGCTGAAGTGGTTTTATTACTTGATGAATTAAGCCGTGCAGGTGTGCCAAAGGTTGGCCTTTTAACGGATATAAGGGAATAGCTCCGTAGCATTCATGAAAGCGAATAATAAAAAATCCAATAATTTCAGATCACCGCTTCTTATTTCTCTTGGGCTGCACGTCATTTTATTCGTTGCGCTCATTTGGGGGGCGGATTTCACGATGTCAGAGCCAAAGCCTACAGGGCAGATGGTTCAAGCAGTGGTGATTGATCCTCAGTTGGTTCGCCAGCAAGCTCAACAGATTCGTCAACAAAGAGAAGCGGCAAGCAAGAAAGAGCAAGAGCGTCTTGACAAACTAAGACGTGAAAGCGAACGACTTGAAAAGAATCGTAAAGCTGAAGAAGAAAATATTCGCAAGCTAAAAGAACAGCAAGCGAAAGAAGCTAAAGCAACTCGTGAAGCTGAAAAGCGTCGAGTTGAGAAAGAGAAACAACGCAAAGCTGAAGAAGCGCGTTTACAGCAAGAGCAAAAGAAAGCCGCTAAAGCCGAAGCTGACCGTAAGCTAAAAGAAGCTGCGTTAGTGAAAGCCGAGAACGAGCGTAAAGCCAAAGAAGCGGCAATCGCAAAAGCTGAACAAGAACGCGTGGCAAAAGAAAAAGCAGCGAAAGAGGCAGCAGACAAAGCTCGTAAAGAGAAAGAAGCCGCTGAACTCGCGGAAAAGCAACGCATAGCGAAAGAGAAAGAAGCGGCAGCCGCAGCAGAGAAAGCCCGTAAGGCAAAAGAAGCTGCAGCAAAAGCAGAAAAAGAGCGTAAACAACAAGAAGCCGCATTGAACGATATCTTTGCTGGGCTTGAAACGGAAGCGACTCAAAACTCTTCAGCAAGACAACAATTTATCACTGATGAAGCGCAACGTTACGGGGCTATCTATACCCAACTGATTCAACAGAACCTGTTGTTAGAAGACAGCTATCGAGGACGCTCATGTCGAGTGAACCTTAAGCTGATTCCAACGGGCTCTAACGCGATATTGGGTAGTTTGAGTATCTTAGATGGCGATAGCCGTTTATGTGCAGCAACCAAGCGTGCGGTGGCACAAGTACAATCTTACCCGTTGCCTAAAGACCCAGACATTGTGAACTCACTGAAAGACATTAACTTAACTGTATCACCAGAGTAAAAGGACGAACTTGTGTTAAAGAAACTATTACTGAGTTTTGTTTTCTTAATAGCTACAAGCAGCCAGTTTGCACATGCAGCGCTGGAGCTGGTTATTACAGACGGTATTAACTCTGCAAGACCTATCGCTATTGTACCTTTCCGTTGGGAAGGCTCAGAGCCATTGCCACACGATGTATCAGCGGTTATCGCTTCTGACTTACAGCGCAGTGGTAAATTCAGCCCAGTTGCGACAAGCAAAATGCCTCAAACGCCTTACAGTGAAACTGAGGTTAACTTTGATGCTTGGACTAACCTAGGTGTTGACTCATTGCTTACCGGTAGTATCACTAAAAATGCCGAAGGGCAGTATGTGGTGAATTACCAATTGATCGACATTGTTCGTGGTCAACTGACCAAAGGACAAAGTCGTGCGCTGAGTGATGAAGGCCAATTAGTGCTTTCTAAAGATCACGTTCTATTCAATAAGAAGGCTACGGTTCCTGGTAATCGCTTGAGAGAGTACGCACACCGTATCTCAGACCTAGTGTATGAAGAGCTAACTGGTGAGAAAGGCGCGTTCTTAACTCGTATCTCTTACGTGGTAGTGAACGATAAAGACAAGTACCCGTATCAACTTCGTGTTGCTGACTACGATGGCTTTAACGAGCGTTTAGTACTTCGTTCTAAGCAGCCTCTCATGTCTCCAGCATGGTCACCAGACGGCAAAAAGCTAGCTTATGTGAGCTTCCAGAATGGCCAAGCTGAAATATTCATCATGAATATTTACACGGGTGAACGTGAGAAAGTGACGTCATACCCTCGTCACAATGGTGCGCCAAGATTCTCGCCAGATGGTAAAACATTGGCATTGGTATTGTCGAAAACGGGCAGCCTTCAGGTGTACACACTTGACCTTGCTAGCCGTAAGCTGACTCAAATTACCCGCGGCCGTTCGAATAATACTGAACCATTCTGGCACCCAGATGGCAAGTCTCTTATTTTCACATCGGATCGTGGTGGTAAACCACAGATTTATAATGTAAATTTGTCCAATAATTCGACTTCTCGTATTACTTGGCAAGGTAGCCAAAACTTAGGTGGCCAGATCACTCCTGATGGTCGATTCATGATCATGGTGAATCGCAGCAACTCAGGTTTTAACTTGGCTAAGCAAGATTTGGAAACCGGTGCGGTTCAGGTACTAACAAAAACATTGTTAGATGAGTCTCCAAGTATTGCACCGAATGGAGGTATGGTTATCTATAGCTCTATTTACAACAAAACAAATGTACTATCAATGGTTTCTATCGATGGACGTTTTAAAGCTAGATTACCGGCAACTAACGGACGCGTAAGAGCGCCTGCATGGTCACCGTTCCTCTAGGGAAAATTACATATTCTTTTAGCTATTGATAGTGTTAACTATTGTGGCATTTAACTATCTATAGCACTCTTAGTCGCTGTAGAAACTAAGTTTGATAACGTAAGGAAAAAAAGATGCAACTTAACAAAGTTCTTAAAGGCTTGATGATTGCACTACCAGTGATGGCAGTAACGGCATGTAGCTCAACTGATGAAGCAACATCTGCAACATCTGGTACTGAAAGCAACCAAACAACTTCAGGTTCAGAAGGCAATGTAGACACAACTGTTGTAACGCCAATTGACGCTAATGGTCAACTGTCTGAGCAAGAGCTTAAAGAGCAAGCGCTACGTGAAACTCAAACAATCTACTTCGCATTCGATAACTCTACTATCGCTGGCGATTACGAAGAAATGCTAGCAGCTCACGCAGCATACCTAGTTAAGAACGTTGACATGAACGTTACTATCGAAGGTCACGCTGATGAGCGCGGTACTCCTGAGTACAACATCGCACTTGGCGAGCGTCGTGCACAAGCTGTAGCGAAATACCTACAAGCTCTAGGTGTTCAAGCTGACCAAATCTCTATCGTAAGCTACGGCGAAGAGAAGCCACTTCTTCTAGGTCAATCTGAAGATGTGTACGCTAAAAACCGTCGCGCAGTACTAGTTTACTAATTTTAGTAGACTATATAATTGAGGAATTGCCTCATGTTCAGTAACACAAAGCGAGTCATTTTGCTTTCGTTACTGGCAAGTGCAGCGAACACCGCGTTCGCTGCACCAGCTCCAGTATCCGATCTCAATAGCACCGCAACCAATTCATCATCTTCCTCTCGATCAGCATCTAACGAATCAGATATTGAGCGTTTAGAGCGCCTGCTTCAAAATCGCAATCTCGTTCAGCTTCAAATGCAACAGCAAATCGACGACATGGCACTGGAGATCAGTGAACTTCGTGGTGAGCTGGAACGAAACAGCTACGATATGAAGCAAATGCTAGAGCGTCAGCGTGAACTGTTCATTGAACTGGATCGCGTAAGAGGCGAGGTGAAAGCAGCAGGAACAGCAACGGTAGCAGTGGCGGCGAGCGAAGGCTCTAAAGACGCTTCTGGTACGTTCAGTACTGATGTGGATGAGCAAACTGCTTATCAAAATGCTGTAGATATGATTCTAAAGCAACGAGACTACACGGGTGCTATCGCTGCATTCCAAAAGTTTCAAAAAGACTTCCCAGATTCTACCTTCACACCTAACTCACATTACTGGTTAGGTCAGCTTTATTTCGCTAAGAAGCAAGATAAAGAAGCCGTGAAGAGCTTCGCTGCTGTTGTGTCGTACAAAGACTCAAACAAGCGAGCAGATGCACTGGTTAAGCTTGGTGACATAGCAGCGCGCAACAACAACGCGACGCAAGCTAAGAAATATTACCAACAAGTCGTAACCGAGCACCCAAACAGTGCTTCGGCTAAAGTGGCCAAAACCCACTTATAACCAAAATAGGGGTGCTTAGGCGCCTCTTTTTTATACCTGTTCACTTCCGTTTAGTGTTTACTTCTCTTGCTAGTGATGACAACACATCGCCTTGTTTATGCGTTTTAAGCATTAGCTAGTCACCGCTTGCAACCAATCCTTTTTGATCCCAATCGCTGTCCTGTGTAGAATACTCGGATTCTCGGAAGAAGTTGCGTAGAGTAAGAGCAATGAGTCATATACTAGATAAAATCGATACAGTTTACCCGTTTCCGCCTAAGCCAGTTCCATTGAGCGACGCTCAGAAACAGGCCCACATCGCAAACATCAAAAAACTACTTCAAGAAAAAGATGCAGTTCTAATTGCACACTACTACACCGATCCTGAAATTCAGGCTCTGGCAGAAGAAACTGGTGGTTTCGTTGGCGATTCATTAGAGATGGCTAAGTTCGGTAACCGTCACTCAGCAAGCACTTTGATCATCGCTGGTGTTCGTTTCATGGGTGAGTCTGCAAAGATTCTTACTCCTGAAAAACGCATTTTAATGCCAACACTTGAAGCTGAATGTTCGCTTGATCTTGGCTGCCCAGCTGACAAATTTACAGAATTTTGTGATGCTCACCCTGACCACACTGTGGTTGTATACGCGAACACCTCTGCAGCTGTTAAAGCTCGTGCAGACTGGGTAGTTACGTCGAGCATCGCTTTAGAAATCGTTGAAAGCCTAGACGCTGAAGGCAAACCCATTATTTGGGGGCCAGACCGTCACCTAGGTTCTTACATCGCAAATCAAACTGGCGCTGACATGTTGCTTTGGCAAGGTGAGTGTATCGTTCATGATGAGTTCTCAGCTGATGCTTTGAAGAAAATGAAATCGGTATACCCAGAAGCGGCTATCTTGGTTCACCCAGAATCACCAGCAAGCGTGGTTGAACTGGCTGATGCTGTAGGCTCAACAAGCCAACTGATCAAGAAAGCAAAAGAGCTGCCTCATCCACAGATGATTGTTGCGACAGACAAAGGCATCTTCTTCAAGATGCAGCAATTGGTTCCTGAAAAAGAGCTGATTGAAGCGCCGACAGCGGGTGCTGGTGCAACGTGTCGTAGCTGCGCACACTGTCCTTGGATGGCAATGAACGGCCTTGAAGCGATTGAAAACGCGCTTGAGAATGGTGGTGAGCAACACGAAATCTTCGTTTCTGACGAATTACGCGTGAAGTCTCTTATTCCATTGAACCGCATGCTAGATTTTGCAGAGCAGTTAAATGTGCAGGTAAAAGGTAACGCGTAAGTCGTTCTTTTATCTAACCAATAAAAAAACCAGCCAATAGTGCTGGTTTTTTTGTATCTGCGTATAGGCCGCCAATATCAATCTTGTGGTCATGTATCTTTTTCTGATGATACATCTTGTTGATATCGCGTATTTTTTCTAGCATGTAAGTAAGAGGAAAAGATTAGAGGCTCGAATGATAATCTGGTTACAACTCAAACGCTGGATCAAAGCAAACATCTTTGTTTTGAATGGCAAAAACTTACTGTTCACTTTTCTTGGCTACATCGCTTTATCGTGGTCGATGCTGTATTTGGCGGGTGAAACAGATTTAACCAGTTCGGTTACCGTATTCGCTTACTACTTGGTGGTGACGGCTTCTACGGTTGGTTATGGTGATTTATCACCGACCACGGTAGCGGGGCAGTGGATCGTTATTCTATTTGTGATTCCAGGCGGGTTGAGCCTTTTTGCCGCGTTGCTCGGTAAAGTGGCGACAGAAGGTGTTGAATATTGGCGAGCGGGCTTGCTAGGAAAAAGGAGAGTTAGAGTGGACAACCACATTTTGATGTTGGGGTGGAATGAGCAAAGAACCATTCATCTCATCCGCATGCTACAACACGAAGAAACGGGTAAACGACCAATCGTGCTATGTACGCGTTCAGATATCGAGAACCCGTTACCCGGTGAAATCAATTTCGTCAAAGTAAACAGCTACACCGATGGCAAAGAGATGGAGAAAACGGGCATTGAGTCTGCAAGTTGCATCCTGATTGATAACCCAGAAGACGACATTACGTTATCTGCGGCGCTTTACTGTGCCAACCGAAACCCTAAAGCGCACCTTCTTGTTTACTTTAAAGATGAAGCGCTGAGCGATTTGTTACACAAGCATTGCCCTAACTCAGAATGTATTCCAGCGGTGGGTGCTGAGATGCTAGCAAAGGCTGCGGTAGACCCAGGTTCCAGTGCGCTTCACCAAGAATTATTGAGCTCAACAAGAGGCATGACACAGTATTCAACGTATTTCCCTGAAGACGCTGAGTCTGTCACCGTCGCGCCTATTTTCTCAGTGTTTAAAGAGAAGTATCAAGCAACTCTGATCGCCATTGATACGGGGAGCGGTATTGAACTCAACCCAGAGTTAGATCAAGTGGTCAGCAGTGGCACTAAGCTGTTTTATATTGCTGATGAGCGAATTGATGACTTCGATTGGAAAGGCTTCTAAAGCGACTATTTTATTTCGTCTGAAAACTAAAAAAGGCCTCATAATGAGGCCTTTTGGCTTGTATAAAGCTAACTGTTATTGAGCTTCAGCCAGTGCAATGCCACGCTGCGTTAGTCCGCAAAGCATCACAGGAACAGCGTTAAAGATCTCTTCGAACTGCTCTAGGCCTTCGATGCCTTGCTCTGCAAGCGTAGCAATTGACGTTTCTGGATCGTAAAGCATGCTCAGTGACAGCAGGACACCGCCAACGAGTGCGTTATCTTCGCTCTCTTCAGGCATTAGTGTTTCCCAATCGTCGCGAGCAATCTGCCAGCCTTGAAGCAAGCCTTCACAAAAATCACGAGCGGCAGTGTTCACCACTTCTTCGTCGTCTAATTGACAAGCTTCAGGCCAAACCCAAGTCCCTTCAATCAGTTCTGGGCGGGTTTTATTCCAAAGCTCGATGATAACTTCAATGTAGCTTTCTAGCTGTTCACCATCCGTAAAAGGTGCGACTTCTTCGCCACCCCATAAGAACGGTAGCCACTCATGCGGGGTTAACACATTCGGTGCCGCTGCCATTGCAGTGACAAAGCCCATTGTTTTGTGTTCTGTGATTAGCTTTCCTTCCAACTCTGGAAGCGCAAGAATATCTTGTAAAGTCAAAGTGAGGTACCGTAAAAGGGAACATATTTGCGCTTATAGTACCAATGAACTTGTGCCAATCAAGCTTCAATCTAAAAAGGCTTGATGTCATGGATGATAAACACTAGGTTTAACAGAAAAGAAAACAATAAAAGAATTATGCAGATACGGTCGTCTTTAAAGAAAAAAAGCATGGTAGCGCTTGGATTATACCTTGCGATGTTTATTGCCATTGTCGGTAGTGTGACGTATTACGTCGTAGAATCCCCTGTGCGCGCCAAATTACAACAAAACCTCGACTTGCGTACGCAACTGTTATCCGCATTGATTACAGAGCCACTCAGTAGTTCTCGAGGCTTCGTAGACAGTCTCGTTGGGTTTGCTCAAGCGCATCGTAACGGTGATGATGTTATTCCGCTATTTAAGTCCATGTTGGCGGCGAGCGACGATACAATTGTCAGTGCCGGTATTTGGCCCGAACCTTATGCGCTTGATTCTAAAAAGCTTCTCAACAGTTACTTTTTTAATAAAGCCGACGATGGAATAATCGACCAGATATATTCTTACAACAACCCCCAAAATGCCCCTTATCAAGAAGAGTATTGGTACACATCTGTCGTCAACCAAAAACAAGGCACGATCTCTTGGAGCGATGTGTATATCGATCCATACACACACGTTCGAATGATTACGGCGTCTTCCCCTTATTATTACGACGGTACTTTTGCCGGTGTTGCCACGGTGGATCTCTCGCTCGAAGAGCTGCTTGGTTTTATCAAGAACCACGCCGAAGAATACAACCTTGGCATTACGCTCAGAGATAAGCTTAACCAAGTGTTGGTTTCGCATAACTTTAATATCGTTGAAGGCATTTACATCAGTAGCAATCAATTTGGTGATTTCGGCTGGCAAGTGGATGTGGTGAACTCCAAATCACGAGTAGAAGACGAAGTGTTTCGTCAGGTGATGAGCATTGAAGGCGGTATTGTTCCGCTATTGCTACTTTGTGTCATGGCGGGGTATTACTTATTGAACCGTTATTTGATTAGTCCAATCACAAGGATTGCAGCACAGGTTGATAGTTCGAAAGCCGGCGAAATCATTGATGTGGATTACTCGAGTGATGACGAAATCGGCCATTTGATTAAAACCTTCAACGAAAAGACCATTTATCTCGAAGCGGAAAAGGTTAAAGCTCAGGCATCCACCAATGCAAAAACCGCTTTCCTTGCGACCTTGTCACATGAAATTCGCACTCCGATGAATGGGGTATTGGGTACCGCTCAAATCCTATTAAAAACGCCTCTAAATTCTGAACAAGAGAAGCATCTTAAGAGCTTGTATGAGTCCGGCGATCATATGATGACTCTACTCAACGAGATCTTAGACTTCTCGAAGATCGAGCAGGGCAGGTTGGATCTTGATGAAACGCGTTTCCCGCTTGATTCGATCATCGGCAGTATTAACAGTGTTTACTACACATTGTCTTCCGAGAAAGGGCTTCAATTCAAAGTGTACTCTGAGGTGACTTCGGGTCGTTGGTACTTCTCAGATAAAGCTCGCCTTCGCCAAATTTTGTTTAATCTATTGAACAACGCGGTGAAGTTCACCTCCAGAGGCTTTGTTGAGGTGTACCTGAAAGAAGTTGTAGAGGGGAGTGACACCTATCTGAGCATTCGAGTTCGTGATACCGGAATTGGTATTTCTAAAGAAGCTCAGAAGCGTATTTTTAAACCGTTTGAACAAGCGGAGTCTTCGACCACAAGGCGTTTTGGCGGTACTGGCCTTGGCCTCGCGATTGTGAAGAAAATTGCCCAGTTGATGGATGGCAGTATTACCGTCACCAGTGAAGAAGGGATAGGCACGAGTTTTGATGTTCGCTTGAAGATTCAGCCATGTCAGCCAGGAGAAATCGAGAGTTTGCCACATAAGAAGTTGGACTACTCTGGCTTAAAGGTACTGATCGTCGAGGACAACCGAACTAACACGGTGATCATTGAAGCCTTCATGAGCAGTAAAGGCTTTACCTGTAAGAGCGTCGAAAACGGTGAACTTGCGATACAAGCCGTGGTTGCTGAGCGCTTTGATTTGGTGCTCATGGATAACCATATGCCTGTGATGGATGGCGTTGAATCAACCACTGCTATTCGTGCTTTGATTGGCGATGTGTCATCGGTATTGGTGTTTGGTTGTACGGCTGATGTCTTTAAAGAGACTCGTGAGCGTATGTTGGGGGCAGGTGTGGATTATATTATTGCTAAGCCGATTGACGAGCGTGAACTGGATGATGCCTTGTTCCGCTATTCAAATAAGCTTTATCAATACCATGAAGTAAAAGCGGATGAGCTCGAAAGCCAAGACGTAAAACCACACGATTCGAAAAGTAAAAGCGAGTCACTGCCTAAACCTGATCTTCGCAACAAAGATAACACTGAAGAGCTGTTAGTGACGTTGTATGTGGCGCTAGAAGACAACAACCTAGAACTGATTCAATTTGCACTAGAGAGCCTACGTGTCCACGTTGAAGCTATGAACAACGCGGAACTTACTGAACAAGTCGATAAAGCGTTAGAGCAGGTTGCTTTAGGATCACCACCTACACAAGATGTCATTAATATCATTACTGTAAATCTACCTATGGCTTAAATGTTGTTTAATTACGATAAGTAAATGACGAACTGTCCAATATTTGACCTTGGTTGGATTTTTTGGTGAAAGTGACTGCTTTTAAAGTGGTTTTTGGTTGTTAATTTACAACTTGATTTTTAATTTGGAGTGTATGACTACTAATCTTGTGATTTAATAGCGACATTATCTGGTGAGGTGCAAATGTGCCTTGTTTATATGTTACTAAATCACTAATTAAGCAGTGATATATTTTAGGTTTGTCGTCAATGAAGTCTCGTGGTCCATTTTGTATTCGAAACGCAGCTGCGGATACATTTGCTATGGTCGTTTTCTGTTTTATTTCTGGCATGATCGTAGAAGTGTTTATTTCTGGTATGACGTTTGAGCAATCTCTTGCTTCTCGAACGTTATCTATTCCTGTAAACATTGCTATCGCTTGGCCTTATGGCGTTTTTCGTGATTGGTTCTTACGCAATGGTGCAAAACTTTCAGAAAGCTCATTGATGAAAAACTTGTCTGATTTGATGGCATACGTGTTATTCCAGTCTCCAGTGTATGCGGGTATTTTGTTGGCAGTGGGTGCTTCAGGCGACCAGATCGTTACGGCTGTCACCAGTAATGCAGTTATCTCGTGCGGTATGGGCGTACTTTACGGCTACTTCCTCGATATGTGTCGTAAATGGTTTCGAGTTCCTGGCTACTATCAACAAGCTTAAGAAAAGCAACAAGCGTAAGTGCAGCGAAAGAATGAAATTTGGTTTGTTTTTGATCTAATGAGTTAATTTGTAATCGAACAAACCGAAAAAGGCACTTTTTTTGAGAATGCCCCTTGACCAAAGCAAGCAGAATCAATAAAGTAGCGCCTCGTTGAGTGACATACTCAACACACAATTTGTGGAAGGATGGCTGAGTGGCTTAAGGCGCTCGCCTGGAAAGCGAGTATACGTTTATAGCGTATCTGGGGTTCAAATCCCCATCCTTCCACCACTATTCAAAACCCTAGCAGAAATGCTGGGGTTTTCTCGTTTTAGAGCCTCTATATCCCACCTCATCTGTATACCTCCCTAATATCCGTTCCTTTAATCATTGCTTTATAGTTATAATCTCTATTAATACCGTCGCAGAATTAACCATATTAGGTGTTTTTATCATAGATAATCGCTTGATTTTTTGGCGTGAACCTAGATTATTAATAGTACGCAATATTATGAATAATCTAACTATTAGGAATCCATAACCTCATGACAGAAACCCTAGTTTCTCCAATGCTCTCTTTTACGATCGCGATTTCATTACTGTTTATCGGTAAAGGTTTGATCGAGCGATCTGAAGTATTAAGAAAGTATTCACTGCCAGAGCCTGTGATTGGTGGCTTTGTCTGCGCAGCGACCGTAGCGGCGCTTTACTATATTTTTGAAATCCAAATCACTTTTAGCCTAGATGTCAGAGACTTTTTGCTTCTCTACTTTTTTGCTGGCATCGGGCTCCAAGCGGATATTAAAACACTGATTAAAGGCGGGCGACCGTTGTTCATCCTACTGTGTCTTGCTGCCATTTTTATCGTGTTGCAAAACGTAGTCGGAATGGCAGTCGCTTCTGGCTTTGGAATGGATGCGAAAGCAGGCTTGCTATCTGGGTCTGTTAGCTTGATAGGCGGCGTAGGCACAACGTTAGCTTGGGCGCCAATGTTTGTGGAAGAGTTTGGTATTGCTAACGCGCTCGAACTTGGTGTCGCTTCAAACACGGTTGGTTTAATTGCAGCGTGTGTGATTGGTGGTCCGATTGCGAACTACCTGCTCAATAAACACAAAGTAAGCCCTTCTAATGAAGAAGAGGTTACGGTTGGTGCATTCCAAGAGAGTGAAACAAAAACAGAGCTTAGCCACTACGGCGTTCTGTGGGCGTGGTTGATTCTTAACTTAACACTAATGCTGGGTTACAGCTTGAGTGAAGTTATCGACTCGATGGGCCTAAAACTGCCGTTATTCGTTAGCTGTTTGATCGCAGGTATCCTAATCGGAAACGTTGGTCGCGCACTGTTTAAGAAACGTCGTACACAAGAGAAAATCGCTCAAGGCCGCAAAGGCTTAGCGATGATCTCTGATATTTGTTTAGGCATGTTCTTGACCATGGCATTGATGGGGTTGCGTATCTGGGATCTCGATGGACTGTTTGGCTATATCTCTGTTGTCATGAGTATCCAGATCTTGCTTTCCCTGTTGTTTACTGTGTTTGTCGTTTATTACTTGATGGGAAGAAACTACGATTCTGTGGTGATATGTTCAGGCTTCGGTGGTATCACTCTAGGCTCGACCGCAACAGCAATTGTGAACATGACCGCAGTAACTCATCGATATGGCGCAAGCCCACAAGCATTCATTGTGGTGCCATTAGTATGTGGTTTCTTTGTTGATTTGATCAACGCATTGGTGATCAGTTTCTTTGTTGGTCTGTAGTGAAGTGACCGGTTATTGACTGCTTGAGGTTTACATCGGGATAATGACCACAAAGGCGATGACGAAAGTTGTCGCCTTTATTTTATCGACAGCAAGCTAAAACACGTATATCAGCCTTTGATGTGATGTCTTGAAGTGACTCGGTGCACAAGTTAGTAAGAGCAATTACGATCTTGATAAATTGGGATATATGTTCGCAGCAAATTTGTGAGACGCTTGATTAAGTGTCAGTTGAATTACAAGGAAGTTGAATGCACCACTTTAATATCCGTGCTCTCGAGTACTTAAACGCGTTATCAAAATACAGGTCGTTACGTAAGGCATCTAAGATGATGAACGTTGACCCTGCCGCGATGAGTCGAATGCTGACACAGTTAGAAGCGCAAGCGGAAATGAAAGTATGGGAGCGCAACAACCGCCAATCTCTGCTGACTGAGGCGGGGAACGAACTGTTGAACTACTATCGCTCCATTGTTCGTGGAGAGGCGGCAGTGCTTGCTCGACTAACCAAGCTTAAAAACCTCAAGGGCGGTAATGTTAGCATCGCGATTGGAGAAGGATTTATTACTAACTTGGTCTCTAAACCGATGCAAACCTTCATGGCTCGATACCCTGATATCAATTTATCGATTGAAATTGCAGGTGCATTGGATGCCGTGAAAATGTTAGAAGATCAACAGATAGATTTCGCGATCACCTATGCGTCTGCACCTCATCCTAAACTGCATTCACACGTCGAGCGTAGTCATCCGCTCGAATTGATTGCTCCGAAGGGGCACTTCCTTACGATGAAAGATGCACCAGTGGTAATGCAAGATATTCAAGACGCTTCTCTCGCCTTGATCGATAACTCGACCGGTATGGGGAGGCTGGTAAAGCAGGCTGAACAAATTTCCCATCTTACCTTGCAGCCAAAACTTCAAACTAACTCAGTCACGGCACTGACTAACTTCGTTTCAGCAGGGTTGGGCGTCACCTTTATGCCTAAGCTCACTGTGATCGATGAGATAAAGTCAGGGCAGATAGAAGTGGTTGCGACCGAGTTGGAGATGCTATCGAAGGCGACGGTTAAGGTTCAATCTTTGAAAGGCCGTGCACTAACGCTACAAGCGGAAACCTTGTTAGATTTCTTACTCGAGAACGCCACTTTCTTGAGTCATGACGCTTACAATATCTAGGCTTAATCAGTTTACTTAGCGACTCCTACCTAAGCTTTCAAATACCGCCAATATCACACTTCCAAACTGCTGGATTTGTTTTCGAGTCGAATTGATGTTTTGTCAATGCCACCTCTATTGTTAAGTCAACACATGCGGAATAAGTTACAAATTATTAACGAAACGAGTTTTAGACTGACAGCTGTGTTCGACAGATTTGGCTTTGTCAGGCATTAGGGGAAGATAATGGAAGTTATTGTAATTGGCAGTGGTGTTATTGGATTGACCAGCGCATGGTACTTGGCAAAAGAAGGTCACTCGGTCACGGTTATTGATCGTCAAGATAGCAGTGGCAAAGAAACCAGTTTTGCGAATGCCGGGCAAATTTCTTACGGTTATTCATCACCATGGGCGGCACCGGGCATCCCTTTGAAAGCGATGAAATGGCTTACCCAAGAACATGCGCCACTTAAAGTGAAGCCTTCTCTTTCTCCAGAGTTAATGTCTTGGGCGACTAAGATGCTCGCCAACTGTAATGAAGCCAAGTACGCACAGAATAAATCGCGGATGTTACGAGTCGCTAACTACAGCCGAGATTGCCTGACTCATCTAAGAATCAGTGAAGATTTGGCTTATGAGGGCAGGCAGAAAGGCACCTTGCAAGTATTCCGAAGCGAGAAGCAACTCGATGCTATTCAGCAGGATATGAAGCTATTAAAAGAGAGTGGAATCGAACACTCGCTGTTTGATGTTGAACAGTGTCTGTCAGTGGAGTCTGGTTTAGCAGACGTTAAAGACAAGCTGGTGGGCGGCCTGTATTTACCACACGATGAAACCGGTGATTGTCATCAGTTCTGTTTAGCGCTGACTGAGAAGGCCAAGCAACTTGGTGTTAGGTTCGTGTTTGATACTGAAGTGGTAAGTTTGAATCATCAGAACCAAACCATAAAGAGCATTACGACAACTCAAGGTGAATTCAAAGCGGACGCTTATGTGGTAGCTTCGGGAAGCTACTCTCGTGAGCTGCTCAAGCAAGTGGATTTATCAATCCCGGTTTATCCAGTCAAAGGGTATTCGTTAACACTTCCGATCGTGAGTGCAGATAAGTCGCCGACCTCTACAGTAATGGATGAAACCTACAAGGTAGCGATGACTCGTTTCGATGACCGAATTCGTATTGCAGGGACGGCAGAGCTTGCTGGCTTCAATTATCTTATTCCTGAAAAACGTAAAGCCACGATTGATATGGTGATAAAAGATCTTTTCCCACAGGCGGGGGATTTCTCTAAGGCAGAATACTGGACAGGGTTAAGACCGATGACTCCGGATGGTACGCCTATAATCGGCGCGACGCCTATCAAGAACCTATTTACAAATACTGGACATGGGACATTAGGTTGGACAATGGCATGTGGCTCAGGAAAGATCTTGGCAAGCGTGGTCAGTGGCTCTGCTAGTGATATAAAAACTGATGACTTGAGTATCCACCGCTATATGTAAAAGCAAGCCGTTAGTTATCTTGCCTATGGTTTGATGATATCGACATTAGGAGCATGAAGCGGATGCACCTAATGTTGTAAATCTAGGTGCATGGTTTTAAGTCTCCTCTATTTATAATCACGAGATGACTTGAGACTTAAATGATCTTAGCTCTGGCGGTAGCTCCTTATTTACGAGGTTAATAGCTTTGCGATGTTCTAATCCAATGGATCTCACTACGTCCCCGAAATGTTGGTTAAACAATAGCTCGAAATCACCACTGAGTTTGTAGTCTTGCAGTTTGTCCTCAAGTAATTGAGCCAGTTGAGCCTTGTCTGGGTGGACATAGAAGACCAGAGGAAGAGGGTAATAAAGCATAATACTTTTTTCTATGACTAACCCATCCAGGGAATAGGTATGTTCTTGGTATATGCTTTCAACTTCATTGGCTCCGAGTGACACATAATCACATTTTTTATCTGAGAGAAGTTTCAGAATCTCTGGTAACGTTCCTTGCTCTAGTACTCGATATCCATTTGCTCTAAACAGCTCAGCATCAGCCCATGTCGCAGGAATTCCAGCGATAAGTGATTTCAGTTTATTGCTGTTGATATTATGGAATGTGGGTTGATCTTGTTCCCTAATTATCAGGATACGGTGTCCTAATAAGCCTTTACAAATTGGAGAGTTGAGTTTGATTGCAGGCTTATCAGCAAATTTACGGTTTCCCGCCACCGTGACGAGTACATCATAATTCTTGCGGAATATATTTCCTTCATCCTCAGCTCTTGGAAAGTCTGTATTATCGCTGTGAACGACAATAGGTTCGTTCGGATCCCAATTCAACAAGCTATGAATTAGCTCCAACTCATAGTGCTGTCTTTTACCTGATTTATTGCCATTCCAAAAGTTAAACATAGTTGTCCTAAGGGGGAACTTACATTTTATGACTGGTATGCTGACATAGGTTTAGCGCCTAAGAAAGCGCTTTCTTTTGTTTTTGAGAGAATCATACATAGATACAGTCTATGTATGTTGAGAATCGCCACGGAAAGGCTATTTTAAAGAAAGCACATAAGTTCATTGATGGGTTAGAGGTTCGACGATTAGGAAAGACCATGGGGGTACCATTAGTGAATTTTAACTTATTGTTTTTAAATTGTTTTTCGTGTTAGTGAACAATTAATGTGACGAATGGCACTGTTGTGTATTTCTATTCTCAATCTATTCTAAATTTGTGATCTATGGTTCGTTTCACCGAAATGTAAGTTGAAGAATCATTCTATCGGCTTATCATCCACCTAAAGAAAGCGGTTTCTTGATGCGAGTTGCCGATAGTGAATACGAAAACACCCCCCTTTTTTAAAGTTAAAAGAAAGCGCTTTCTTTCTGGTTATTATCATTAAAAGGACAACGTGATGCACAAAAAGACATTGATTGCTTCGCTCGCCATTGGAGCTTTATTCGGAGCCTCTGTACAAGCAGATGAAGTTAAGCAGGGTGGCACACTAACGGTGCCAATTATCAATACTGGCTTTGTTGAAAACTTTAACCCTTATACAACTAAAGACTTGCTGCATGGGGTAATGTTTGAGCCATTGGTCGTATTCAACAACATGACAGGTGATGTTGATTATCGCCTGGCTGAGTCGGTTGAGTATTCAACTGACCTGAAAACATTGACGCTTAAGTTACGAGAGAATTTGAAGTGGTCTGATGGTTCAAAGTTAACTGCAGACGACGTTGTTTTTAGCTTTATGTTGACTAAAGAGGCACCAGCTTTTGACCAGAAAGGTATTTGGTCTTCAGGTAATTTAAAAGAAATCAAATCTATTGACGCGCGAACCGTCGTGTTTGAGCTGACGGAAGCGGATTCTACATTTGCTTGGAACTTAGAGCGTTACCATATTGTACCAAAGCATATTTGGTCGAAAGTTGAAGAGCTGACAACGTTTACCAACCTTAACCCGGTAGGTAGTGGCCCAATGACGACGGTTAAATACATTAAACCGCAACAGATGGAGCTGTGCCGAAACCCAAATTACTATTTAGAAAATAGACCTTATTTAGATTGCATCAACTTCCGTTCTTACAATGACAACTCTCAGATCCAACCTGCCTTAATCAAAGGTGAGATTGATTGGGGTTCAAATTTTATTGCTGACGTTGAGTCAACATTTGTCGATATGGATAAAGAAAATAACCATTTTTGGTATCCAGCGAATGATGCTATCCACCTTTACGTAAATACCAAAGAAGCGCCATTTGATGACCTAAGAGTACGACAAGCACTTTCTATGGCTCTTGATCGTGAAACCATCGTTGATATTGCTGCTTACGGTTATCCGACCGCAAACTTCAATGCTGGTGGCATCGGTGAGCTATACGAAACGCACATTGATAAAAATGTATCTAAGAAATATGGTTATCTAACTAAGTACGATGTTGAAAGAGCAAACGCTTTACTTGATGAAGCGGGCTTAGTTGACAAAAACGGTGATGGATTCCGCGACAAAGCAAACGGGGAAACGGTTGAGTTTGATATCGAGGTTGTAAACGGTTGGACCGACTGGATCCAAGTGGTTCAGATGGTATCTGAATACTTTGAAGAAGTGGGTGTGAAAGCAAACGTTAAGACTGTGGATTGGGCGGTATATGACAGCAATTTGAAAGAAAGCAAATATACCATGTCAATTAACTGGTCAATGGTCGCGACAAATCCAATCTTGGCGTACCAAGAGTACTTCTCAACGTCTCGAATCGGAAAAACTTGGCATGCTGGTCACGGTGTTAATTCACCAGAAATCGACGCATTGATCGACAGCTTCGGCAAAATTGGTGATGCAGAGCAGCAAGAGAAAGTGTTGAGTGAACTTCAGGAATTTACGGCTGAAAACCTTCCCTTTATCCCTCTATTTTCTAACCCAACTTGGTTCCAATACAGTACTAAACATATTGTTGGTTGGCCAAGTGAAAAAGACCCATACGTACAGCCAGTATGGTACGACGGTGGTAAGAGAGTAATAATTCTCAACAATCTACACCTTAAGTAAGTTATTTTTGAGAGGGCTACAGCTTAGGTTGTAGCCCCTAGGTTAAAAGATTTTTATGTCGTTTTTAATTCGCCGATTTGGCTTCTATTTTACCGCTTTCTTAATCGCTATCTCGTTTAATTTCATGTTGCCTCGCCTAATGCCAGGAGATCCTGTTGATGCTCTTTTCGCTGCAGCTCAAGGTCGAATGGATCCTGCTCAAATGGATGCTGTTCGTGAAATGTACGGTTTTGTTGATGGCAATGTTTTCGAACAATACTTCGCGTATATGAAAAGCGTATTCACTCTTGATCTGGGACCTTCAGTGCTTATGTTTCCTGTAAGTGTTTCAGATGTCCTTGCTATGGCACTGCCGTGGACTATGTTCCTAGCGCTTGGTTCGCTGATTGTTGCTCTTATCATTGGTGTCAGTATTGGTACGTATGCATCGTATCGACGTGAAGGGCTATTTGGACAAATTGTTCCGCCAGTTTTGGCATTTATTAGTAACTTCCCGTACATCGTGACCGCGTTACTGTTGTTCTATTTCTTCGGTTTAAAACTCGAACTATTACCTTTGGCATACACTTATGACCCATCGCTAGAGCCAGGTTTTACATGGGAGTTTATTTCTAGTGTGGCTAAACACGCTGTGTTGCCTATGGGCTCTATGGTCCTGGTTGGGATCGCAACATGGGTCTTCAATATGCGTAATGCGATGATCAATGTGTTGGGTGAAGATTACGTAACGATGGCTGAGGCCAAAGGCTTGAGTAGTTATCGTGTTATGTCTCGCTATGCTGGTCGAAATGCCATCCTTCCTGTTGCGACCGCTATTGCAATGGCAATCGGATTCTCATTCGCAGGCTCAATCATGACCGAAGTGGTTTTTAACTACCAAGGCTTGGGGAACATCCTTCTTAAAGGCATAGTTGCTCGTGATTACCCACTTATCCAAGCCATTCTTCTTATCTTGGTGACAGCGGTACTGACCGCTAACTTTATTGCCGACCTTCTATATGTCTGGCTTGACCCTAGAATCTCGAACTGAGGCGCATGATGGATAATTTAATGGATACTCAAAAAACCGCTAACCAGCCGAATATGCCAGTACGTGAGCCAAAATGGTCGTGGAAAAACGTAAAGAAAACTCTCGGTAAAGCTTACGCATTTTTCTACGGTAACCCTCCAGCCATTGTAGGTACTTTTTTACTTACGATTGTCTTAGCTGGGGCGTTATTTGCGCCTGTATTATCGACTCATAATCCAGAAAAGCGCGTAGCACGTCCACATATTGCACCAAGTTCTGAGCATATTATGGGCACTACTCGTAGCGGGCGTGATGTATATAGCCAGGTTCTATTTGGAGCAAGAAAGTCGCTTACTGTTGCGATCTCTGCGGGCGTAATCGCGATGACAATAGCAGTGCTCGTCGGGGTTTCATCTGGTTACTTTGGTGGAAAAGTCGATGAACGCTTGAACTTCGTTACTAACGTATTTCTTGTGTTTCCACAGTTGCCCTTGCTGATTGTTCTCGCCGCATTCTTAGGGCAGGTCGGTTCGCTGGTTATTACCGTGTTGTTAGGAATAACCTCCTGGCCTTGGGGAGCTAGGGTGATTCGTGCACAGACCATGGCAATTAGAAGCAAAGAATTCATCATTTCTGCAGAAGTTATGGGTGAATCAAAAATCCGCATTATTTTAGTAGAGATCTTACCAAACTTAGTTTCGATTGTTTTTGGCGGGTTCCTAGGCACGGTTATCTACGCAATGGGCTCTGAAGCTGGTCTAGGTATTTTAGGTTTAGGTGATGCAACAGAAGTGAGTTGGGGCTCTATGCTGTATTGGGCACAGACCTCTTCATCGTTATATACCGGAGCGTGGTGGGAAATGCTGGTTCCTGCATTGGCGTTAGCGATTACTGGTGGTGGACTCGCATTGATTAACATGTCAATTGACCAAGTGAGCAACCCTAAATTACGTACGGGCCCACACATCAAACTGTGGCACAAACTTAAAAAAGAAGCAGATAAACGCCGAGGCCTATAATGAGCAATCTATTAGAAATTAATAACCTGTGTGTTGATTACGTTTCTCCTAATGGCGTAGCAAGAGCCGTTAATGACGTTAGTATTTCCATTGCGCCCGGTGAAACGCTCGGTATTGCCGGTGAGTCTGGTTGCGGTAAAAGTACATTGGCTTTTGCTATATCACGCCTACACAAAGCACCAGCGCTTATCTCTGAGGGTGAAATACTCTACAAAGGGCAGGATGTTTTAAAGATGAATAACAAGCAGTTACGTGACTTCCGTTGGAATGACGTTTCTATTGTTTTTCAAAGCGCAATGAACTCACTTAACCCTGTCATTACCATCGGTGAGCAGCTAACGGACGTTATTCTAGCGCACAGAAAAATACCTTATAAACAGGCTCACGATCGTGCGGTCGAGCTGTTAGGAACGGTTGGGATTCATGGCGATAGAATGTCGAGCTTTCCTCATCAACTGAGTGGAGGGATGCGTCAGCGAGTTGTTATTGCTATTGCTTTGGCGCTGGAACCTAAACTGATCATCATGGACGAGCCAACAACGGCACTTGATGTAGTGGTTGAACGTGAAATCTTGAATGAACTGTATGAGCTTAAGAGTAAGTTTGGCTTCTCTATTCTGTTTATTAGTCACGACTTAAGCCTCATGGGCGAAATTGCTGATCGAATTGGCGTGATGTATGCGGGTAACCTTATTGAATTAGGTGATGCGAAAACGGTATTTAGTGAACCTAAGCATCCTTATACAAAAGGGCTTATCTCTTCATTCCCGACTATTCATGGGCCAAAAGAACGTCTCTACGGGATCCCTGGGAATCCTGTCAACCTTTTGGATACACCTCAAGGATGTAACTTCCAAGAGCGATGTGGCGAATGCATTTCAATGTGCATTAAAAGTGAGCCTCGTTTGGGCGCTATTGCGACTGGGCATCACGTATCTTGTCACCTAGTTTGAGCGAAAGATTATGAATACTTTAAAGAACGTTGATAAAAGCGAAGTTATCTTATCAGTTAAGAATTTGGTAAAAGATTTCCCACTTGGCCAGTCAGTCAAAAGCAATATGATGCGAGCCGTAAATGATGTTTCATTTGATCTTCGTAAAGGAGAAGCATTAGCGATTGTTGGCGAATCTGGCTCAGGGAAAAGCACAGGAGCTCGAATTCTTACCCGAATTTACGATAAGACGGCTGGAGATATCGAATTCAAAGGTGAGCCTCTGTCTGATTATATTGAAAAATATGGTGAGCTTGAATATGCACGCCAAGTGCAAATGATTTTTCAAGACCCGTTTGGCTCGTTGAATCCTGTACATACGATTTACCACCATATTGCGCGACCATTACTTATCCATAAACGAGCAGAAAAAGAAGCGATTCCGAACCTCGTTTATGAATTGCTTGAAATGGTTGGGCTTACACCAGTTAAAGAGACCGCAGAGAAGTACCCCCATGAACTAAGTGGTGGACAACGACAGCGTGTCGCAATTGCACGCGCAATTGCTGTTAGCCCTGAAGTTATCCTAGCTGATGAACCTATCTCTATGCTTGATGTGTCTGTGCGGTTAGGAATCTTAAACCTAATGGCTGACTTGAAGGATAAGCATGGTATTTCGTTCATGTACATCACTCATGACATTGCGACAGCGCGTTATTTTGCTGAGAAAACGGCGGTGATGTATGTAGGACATATGGTCGAATGGGGCAATAGCGACAACGTCACTCAGAACCCACAACATCCGTATTCTCAGTTGTTGTTGTCAGCAGTGCCAGAAGTCGGTAAATCGGGCAAGCGTGACATGAACGTGAAAAAAGGCGATATCCCTTCTTGGAAGCCAAGTAGCGTAGGTTGCCCGTTCGCAAGCCGTTGTATGAAAGCCGATAAACTTTGCACGCAATCAATACCAGAACCGACTCAAATTGCAGAAGAGCATTTTGCTCGTTGTCATCATTTGTAAACTTTAAATCCTTTTTGAAACGCAAAAGAAAGCGCTTTCAAAGTTTAAGTGTAAGAATTTTTTGGAATTTTGATATGAAACAAGACTACAACTTAACACCAGAGGTCGATGGCAAGTTCGTTGATTTAGATGGTGAGCGTTACTACCAAATCTCTAATGTTGACCAAATGACGCCATTCTTTATTAGCGTTGTATCGTCGAGCGATCACTGGTTATTTATTTCATCAACAGGCAGCCTTTCAGCTGGACGCATTCGTCCGGAAAATGCGCTTTTTCCTTACAAGTCTGTTGACCATATTCATGAAAATGCGGAAAACACCGGCTCAAAATCCATCTTCCGTATTGAACATGGCGACAAGGTTGTACTTTGGGAACCGTTTAATACATTCCATGATGGTATTTTTGATGTTGAACGCAATCTTTATAAAAATACGATTGGAGACAAGATTGTATTTGAAGAGATAAACCATACTTTGCAACTACAGTTCCAATACAGCTGGAATACGAGTGAAAAATACGGCTTTATTCGTCGTTCAAAACTGACCAACCTCGCGAGCTTTGAGCGTAAAGTCGAAGCACTAGATGGCTTACAAAATATACTTCCTTCAGGCGCTCCGTTATCAGCTCTTCAAACAAGAAGTGCATTAGTTGATGCGTACAAGTGGAATGAACAAGTTGATGGTAGTTCATTAGCTCTGTTCAGCATGTACGCGAAATTGAGCGATAGAGCCGACCCTGCTGAATCTTTGCTAGCGACGACAGTCTTCAGCTTAGAAACGGAAAGCAGCCAAATTTTATTGACGAGTGCTCAAGTTAATGCGTTCAGAAAAGGTCGAGCGGTTAAAAGTGAACCTTTAACGAAAGGGGTTAGAGGGAGCTATTTAGTTCATAAGTCTCTGACGCTGCGAGCACATCAAACCAAAGTTTGGTCGATTGTCGCTGATATAGACAAGACTCATTCCGATATCTGTCAGCTTCAATCTGAGCTCTCTGTTCCTGCTAACCTAGCACTAGCTTTAGAAAAGAGCGTTGCAGATAATCAAGATGAATTGATCACATTAATGTCTGGCGCGGATGCGTGGCAAATAACAGCTGAAGAAAATACCAGCGTTCACCATTATGCCAATGTGTTGTTCAATAACATGCGTGGTGGCGTGTTTGAAAACGGCTATATGTTAGAAAAGGTTGACGTAGTTAAAACTATGGAAAAGGCCAACTCTCAGGTAGCTGGCCGCCATCAAGACTTTTTTGATCAGTTAGGGGATGTTTTCAGCCATTCTGAATTAGTTTCGCGCGCTAAAGCGACAGGGGATTCTCAATTAGTTCGATTGAGCTACGAGTATCTACCGCTTACTTTTGGACGTCGTCATGGTGACCCTAGTCGCCCTTGGAACCACTATGAGATTAAGCTTAAAGATGAAAATGGCGAACGCTTACTTTCTTATCAAGGCAACTGGCGTGATATTTTCCAAAACTGGGAAGCGATGGCTCTTAGTTATCCAGGGTTCATCAAATCATTCATCTCTAAGTTTGTTAATGCTTCAACGGTGGATGGTTACAATCCGTATCGAATTACTAAAGATGGTGTAGATTGGGAGCTGTTAGAGGCGGATGATCCTTGGAGTAACATTGGTTACTGGGGCGATCATCAAATCATTTATCTATTAAAATTCCTTGAGTTAGCAGACAAATTTGAGCAAAGCGATCTTATCGAATTACTAGAGAGTGACATTTTTAGTTATGCCAACGTGCCTTACGAGCTTTGTGGAGTTCAAGGCCTCTTTGATAACCCTAAAGATACCGTAGAGTTCAACCAAGACTTGCAGGAATTGACAGAGCAACGTGTAAAGAGCTTAGGCAGTGACGGTCGCTTGTTGATGACGGGTGACCAAGAAGTTTATATGGTCAACTTAATGGAGAAGATACTCGTCCCTTTATTGGCGAAATTGAGTAACTTAGTGCTTGATGGTGGTATTTGGCTCAATACACAACGTCCAGAATGGAATGATGCAAACAACGCTATCGTTGGCAACGGCCTCTCAATGGTAACCTTGTACTACATGCGTCGCTATGTTGCCTTTATGCAGCGCCTGTTAGAGAAGTCACCATCGTCATACAGTATTTCCAAAGAAGTGTTTGAGTGGATGTCTTCTGTTACACAGATCGTTTCAGAGGCAAATACAGAGATTCGTCAAGATACGGTCACTCGTCAAACGCGTAAAGCAATGCTGACTAAGCTGGCTAAATCCGCTGCTAATTATCGTGAGCGCGTGTACCGAGTAAATGGATTCTCAGGGAAAACGAAAGTTGAGAAAGAAGCGATTGTTCAATTGATGGGCGCGAGCTTAAAAGTCCTAGATTCTACGATTGCAAACAACTTGCGTGAAGACGGTTTGTACAATGCGTATAACATCTTGAGTTGTTCTGGTGAGAGCTTAATGGTTGAAGAGCTTTACCCTATGCTAGAAGGGCAAGTTGCAGTATTGAGCTCGGGTCTATTATCATCTAAACAAGCGGTTGAGTTGTTGGATAAATTGTTTGCCAGTGACATGTATCGTGCTGATCAAAATAGCTTCATGCTTTACCCTGACCGTGAGCTGGCTTCTTTTATGGACAAAAACTGTTTAGACGCTAAAGACATTGACCAGAGCAAATTGTTAAGCATGATGGTTGTTGCCAAAGATAACCGATTAGTAAACCAAGACAGCAAAGGTTCTTACCACTTCAATTCAAGCTTTGAAAACAAAGGTTTCCTTCAGGCTGCGATTGATGAAATTAAAGCCGATTACCCGTCAATTAGTGATGATGAATTTTGTCATGTATCTAGTTTGTATGAGCGTGTATTCAACCATAAAGCCTTTACTGGGCGTTCGGGAACCATGTTTGGTTATGAAGGTTTAGGTTGTATCTATTGGCATATGGTTTCTAAGTTGCTGCTAGCTGTGCAAGAAAACTATCAGCATGCTTGGAGTATGGACTCTAATAGCCAGGAAACTCTTAAATTAGCGGATTACTATTACAAAGTGAGAGCTGGTATTGGTTTCAACAAAACGCCGGAAAACTACGGTGCGTTTCCGACGGATCCGTATTCTCATACGCCAATGCACTCTGGAGCACAGCAGCCAGGGATGACAGGGCAAGTTAAGGAAGAAGTGATTACTCGTTTTGGAGAGCTAGGTCTAGAGGTCGTTGATGGCACAATTGTAATTAACCCTTCACTTCTTAGTCCTAAAGAGTTCTTACAAAAAGCGGCGACTTTTGACTGCCAAAATATTGAAGGACAAATGCAGAGCTTTATTGTTCAGGCTGGGCAACTGGCTTTTACTTACTGTCAGGTACCGTTTATTTACCAACTCAATGATGAGCCAACACAGGGTATTGAAGTTCAGTTTAAAGACGGAACAAGTGAGGCATTTGCATCGTTAACGCTAAACCATGAAATGGCTTCACAGCTCTTTTCTCGTAGTGGTCTTATTGAGAAAGTCGTTGTCGTGTTGTCAAAGCACCAGTTACTCTAATTCTAATTTAAAGTGAAATAAAAAGGCTCTAAGTGAATACTTAGAGCCTTTCTTTTAAGTGTAAAAAATGGGGTGCTTGATATACAAAAATCAAAGCTTAGCCACGGACTCTCTTACAATCAATGTCGGGGTTAGTTTGTGCTTCAATGGGTAGTCGCGTTTATTAATTAACGATAAAACACCTTTTGCAGCTTCTTCTCCCATCTCATGAACTGGAAAGTCGACCGTCGATAAGCGAGGACGAATATGCTGGCTATGAGTATCGTTATCGAAGCCTACGACTGAAAGGTCTCGCCCAATAATGAGGTTTCGCTCTGCTGCTACGTCATATACAGCAAGCGCGATGTTGTCATTTTGACAGAAAATCGCGGTGATCTCAGGGTCTCGGTCTAACAAGCGTCGCGCAGCTTCGTGGTTGCCTTGATGATCAAAGCGTCCCTCTA
Source organism: Vibrio sp. 10N.261.54.A5 (assembly GCF_041471145.1). NCBI lineage: Bacteria > Pseudomonadati > Pseudomonadota > Gammaproteobacteria > Vibrionales > Vibrionaceae > Vibrio > Vibrio sp. 10N.261.54.A5. Next base: position 134,601 of record NZ_JBFRNU010000017.1, read on the forward strand.
CAAACAGCCCTGCGTCGTATTCGATACCGAACTCTAACAAGGCATTTCGATACCCTTGAAAGCGATCTCTACTATCAACTTTACTCAACTGGCCTGTGATACAAGCGACTTTTTTATGCCCGTTCTCAAGTAAGTGCTTCGTTGCAAGGTAGCCACCAAGCTCATTATCAATGTAAATACAGCGATCAGAAATCTCAGGAATAAAACGGTTGAGAACAATCATTGTTTCACTGTCTTTCGCTATTTTGATCAGTTCGTCATCACTGAGCTTGTCTGAGTGAACAATGAGGCCATCCACAAGTTTAGATTGCAAAAACTGGATAGAATCGAGCTCTTTGGTTCGTGATTCCTGGCCACTTGTAACGATTAAGTGAATATTATTTTGGCGAACGGTATCTTCGGCTGTATGCATTAATGGTCCATAGAAAGGCCCATCAAGCGAACCAACTAGCATGCCAATGCTATTTGAACGACTGGAGGCTAGAGCTTGTGCAAACGCATTAGGCTTGTAGCCCAGTTGATCAATAGCTTTGAATACTTTTTCGCGATTGGCTTCCTTTACCGTAGGGTGACCATTTAATGCTCGTGAGACGGTTGATTGAGAAACTTGAGCAAGTTCAGATACTTCTTTAATGGTGATCAATGGTAGTGGCCTTATCTCTACAAGGAGTGAACTAAGCTATATTACCTTCGTGATCAATAAGAGCCTAGTAATCCAATGATTAATATTTAAAAACTCAGAACTGCTTAACGCTAAATTTGAAGGTTAAGCATACAAAGTAAGGTCACGAATATTTCCATATACTCGTTCAAATATCAAGCAAGCGCTTTCTTTGTGTTGTAATAAAAGTGAATCTGTTTTTCTGAACTTCGTTGTAAGCTAGAAAAAACAGAAGCCTTAGAATAAAGGGATTCTAGGGTGTTATGCAGATAATCAGGTCAAAAAAATCTTGAGAATCTACACAAACCACAACGAATTTTAGCAAAATGTGAAACCCAACAAGAAAGCGCTTTCTTAAGGTGAGCGTTGTCTCTTTTTTGAACTATGCACTTTTATATACTCATTTTGAAACAGTCGTGCATGGCATATTGGGTCCATGCTCGCGGACTTATTCATTTATCGACTTTCTGTTATGGGCTCCGATATTACGTGTCGCCTGCTTAGAAAGTCGTGATACAAGGAGTTGTAATGCAAGATCTAACCAATCAGGTAAAGATATTAACGTCTTTTATTTCTGCCGCTTTGATGTCTGGCTGCACGGCGATAGAGCTGCCGGTATCCGAAAGTGCTGACTTAGCTCAAACTGAAAAAGCGATTGTGCTATCCCATGCTCCAGTTACTTTAAGTTCAGACTGGCAATTGGTGTGGGAAGACCAGTTTGAAGGCGAGCAAATAAATAAACGTAATTGGTCATTAGAAGTGAACTGTTGGGGAGGAGGGAACAATGAACAACAGTGCTACACGGATGATCCTAATAACGCATTTGTTAAAGATGGCTTTTTACACATTGTCGCGCTGAAGCAAAGTCATACTGGGCCTGACAATGCCGAAGGTACGATTGGCGGAGCAACTAAGACACTCCCTTATACTTCTGCGAGGCTAAGTACAAGAGACAAGCGTGACACCAAATATGGCCGTTATGAAATCAGAGCAAAGTTACCCGGTGGACAAGGTTCATGGCCCGCGATTTGGATGCTGCCAACCGACAATAAATATGGTACATGGGCTGCTTCTGGCGAAATCGATATTATGGAAGCGGTTAACCTAAACACACTTTCAGATGCGGCGGGAGCGAAAAATGATGCTCTAGAGAGCCGGGTCTACGGGACGTTACATTACGGACGAAATTGGCCAGACAATGTTTATAAAGGGCAAGCCGCGACATTGCCAAATGGTGTGAACCCTACTGAGGGCTTCCATACATACGCGATTGAGTGGGAAGAAGGTGAAATTCGTTGGTATGTAGACAATATTCATTACGCGACTCAAGCTCAAGAGGGCTGGTACAGCCAATATGAAGCGGAAGAAGGGAAACTCATTAATGCGAGTGGAGCAGCTCCGTTTGATGAAAAGTTTCATTTGTTATTGAACTTGGCCGTCGGTGGGGCGTGGTCAGCAAACGCAAATGATAAAGGCATCGACGAAGGTTTGTTTCCGAAAACAATGCTAGTTGATTCAGTAAAGGTTTACCGTTGTAAGGTTGATCGTTGGAAAGGAAAAGGGTGTGCAAGTCGTTCTGAACATGCAATACAAGTGATAGGGCACGAAGCTCCAGAGATCTTAGCAACCGATGATAGTTATGCTGATGGACCAACGTTGGAGATTTTTACCGAAACTCTTAACGCAAGCTTGGCTTATGCAAGTTATGACCCATTGGATATTGTTGACTATCAAGAAGTGACCGAACCAGATCGTGGAACAGTGCTACAAGTGAATAAGAATCAAGGATCAGGAAATATCTATTTTCGTTCTCCTGTAACAGATGTGACACATTGGCAAGAGACGGGTGAACTGGTCTTTGATTTGAAAGTTGAGAGCATGGCCGACGGGGTTGAACTATTGGTTAAGATGGACAGTGGTTGGCCGAAAACAAGTGACTATACCGTGCCGCTATCAGCAATCAATGAATGGAAGACGGTACGTATTCCAATCGCTGACATTTTAAAGAGAGACAACCGTTTTGCTGGTGGGAATCAAGCTGATCCAACAACGATCACTAACCTTTTAGTGTTTGAGCCTCAAGGAGAAATGAGTTTTAAATTAGACAATATGCGATTTGAAAAGTAAGCCTTTTAACTAAGGGGTTTGAATAAAAGTCTGAATATAAAGGGAACATACAATGTATGTTCCCTTTTTTATTTTGACGATTATTTGAGGAAGGCAATCGACGATGTATTCAGAAACAGGTTCTGAGTGATTGAACGGAGCAATTCGTCCTTAATATGTAAACAGTGACATTTTTCTTGGTTCCATGATTGTTCAAACAAAATACTTAACATCTTTATTTTTGTGACTCACGCATAAGAAAGCGCTTTCTTTGGTGGGGTTGATCACGGTTTATATTCACGAGATCGATTTATACTCTTTCCATACCAACTGAGCGGTTAGAGCCAATGAGATTAAGAGTGCATAGTGAATGTGGGCTTAGATTTGATCTTCTTTAAATCTGTTCGATTGGTTTTTTTAAGAAAAACAAAGAAAGCGCTTTCTTTTTGAAAGTATAATTTGGAACATGGAGTTATTATGAAACTTTCTAAGCTTACCCTTGCTTGTTTAGTCGCTACTGCTGGCTTGTCTACTGTACCTGCTGTACATGCCGAAAAATCGGATGGATTTGAATTTCACGGTTATTTCCGTGCTGGTGTTCTATTCAGTGAAAATGATGATTTTAAACGAGCAAAGTTCCCAGCATCTAAAGAGCGTTTAGGTCGATTGGGTGTTGAGTCGGATAGCCACTTTGAAGTTGCACTGCAGAAAAATTTTGAGAATGACGGTGGTCAGAAAATTCGAATCAAAACACGAGCAGCAGCCAACAATGCGGAATATGCAACCAACCAACTTGGTGCCAATGCCGATGCAACCAACAGCGAAATTGGTATGGCAGAAACTTTTGTCGAGTTTGAAGGTGTATCTGAAACCGGTGTTGTATGGGGTGGTAAGCGCTTTTATGGTAAAGATAATTACATCTTTATGACCGACTTTTTCTACACGGATATGTCAGGTACTGGTGTTGGTATTGAAGGTGTTGAGCTAGGTGGTAATAAGTGGGACTTTGCTTATATTGCAAGCGATGACTCTGGCGATACAAGTTTCTGGGGTGACAGCAACAACATCATGCATGCACTTCATGCTGGCGTGAACTTTGGCAGTGTTGAGCTTCACGCTATGGCTAAGTATATGCCAGACAATATGGTCGATTTAGGTTTTGGTAATGGCCCAGAAGCATTCGCTGAGAATGGCTATGAAATGACGGCAATTGTTCACACTGAGTCTGTCTTTGGGTTGTCAGATAAAGGTTTTACAAAATACATCGCGCAGGCTGGTAAAGGCTTAGGTTCAGGTAACCTTTTAGGCGGTACTCTTACGACTTACAACACGTACAAGCCTGGTAGCGACTATCAAAGTTGGTTAACGACAGGCACGGGCTGTGGTACGTCTTGTTTGAAGGCTGTTGATGAAAACGATGTATCGCTACGTGCTTTAGCATGGGGTGGGTACTTTTTTGAAAATGGTGTGAATATTTTCCACTCTCTTCAAACCCAGTACAACGATTTTGACAATGGTGACACAGACGGCTGGGTATCAGCAATGGTGCGACCAACGTTCCCAATTTCAGAAAACTTCTTTATCGCTACCGAAGCTGGTTACATGTACAACTACGAAGACCGTAATGGTGAGTCAAAGAATTCTTATGATTACAAGCTAACAGTAGCGCCGACTCTAGTTGTGCACTCTGGCTTCGGTCCATCTCCAGAAATTCGCTTCATGGCATCTTACCTTGATGGTGAAATGCAAGATGGTACGGGTAAAGAGGGCGACTTTGTTGTAGGTATTCAAGCTGACATGTGGTGGTAGAATTTTTTACCTTCGGGTCTTAAGTGATATCGAGCATACCGGGGGAGTGGTATGACGGCCTTGCCTTTAGGGCGGGCAAGGTTCTCGATATCCTATTTATTGCAATAGTTGAGCTCTTTCCTAGCAGCACAAAGAGTTTCATTTTTATTGCTATGAGTCTTCCATATTTGAGTTTCGTTTCAAATGTGTTCTTGCCAAAGATACTCATCGACCGCTTCGAAAGGAGCGGTTTTTTTATGTGTGACATATCTAATCTTTTAAGGCTTAAGGCTTAAGGGGGAAAGGGTTATGAGTTATGGGAAGAATGTTGCTTTCTAAATTCGCGAGGGCTGCATCCATTTTGGGCCTTAAAACATTTGGAGAAATAGTTGCTGTCAGAAAAGCCGCAAGACTCAGCAATGTGTTGGATGCTTTTGTTGTCGTTTAATAATAAGGATGCCGAGTGTCGAATTTGAAGGTCTTTGACGTATTGGTTTGGGGATGTATTTAAAAACTGCCTGAATAACCTTTCTAGTTGCCGCTTGCTAATATAGGCCGCTTGCGCAATGGTTTCTGTATCTAATCCTACTTCTTTGTAATGACGGTCAATATGTGCGAGAGCACGGCTCAATGCCAGGGTTGTTCTTGGTAAGCTATGGGTCTGTTCTTGATATCGCCGAGCAAGTTCTATCGCAAGTTGCTGCATTGTGCTCGTCAATATGATTTCAAACCCCTGTTCTGCGTTGTCGTATTCCGATTTGATTTGTTGTAGAAGTCCATTGATTCGTTTCAACTGAGAAAGTGATAACGTAAGCTTTGCTTGATATTCAGATGCTTGTCGAGCAATTGGTTCTACCTTGAAAAGCGCTTGATAACCTGGCATTTGACGCATTGAAGGGACCTCAAAAAAAGGCAATGCCGTATCAAACATCAAGTTTACAATCTTCAGTTTATTTACTTCACAAAATCCATGTTCAATATCCCCATTAATAACAAATACATCTCCTGTACTTAAAGGGTAAGTGTGGCTAGCTACCGTATGCTTTCCACTACCACTCACAACTAAGAAAAGTTCAGAAAAGTCATGGCTATGTACGTCAAAGTCGAAATCGTGATGACCATCGACATAGGCAAATTTTATCTGAGGATATCTCTGATGACTTTGGAGTCTAAACTTGGTTTTCATGTCGCTATTTTACCTATTTCTGTCGCTTATTTGGTAGTTAAACGCCGTGGTTAAGATTACTATTTTTTGAACAAAGACAATATTAACTTTTAGAGCGAGAGGTCAAATTTTTGCTCTAAGTAAAAAAATAGTAGGACTTTAAATGAATACTGTGGAAATTCTCGAAGCACAGAAGCAGCTTGCACCCATAAGTCGACAAGCGGCTACTGAGGGCATTGTGCTACTAAAAAATAGTGATTCAATATTGCCATTGCAGGCTAGTGATACGGTGTCTCTTTTTGGTCGCTGTCAGATTGATACCTACCGAAGTGGCACTGGATCTGGTGGAGCTGTGAATGTCCCTTATTCCGTTAATGCATTACAGGGCTTGTATGAGAATCCAAACATCAATCTTAATCTCAGTTTGGTGGAGGTATACAAACGTTGGGTCAAGGACAACCCGTTCAATGACGGAGGAGGTGGTTGGGCAGCAGAACCTTGGTTTCAAGATGAAATGCCTCTTTCAAATTCAGTTGTGATGGATGCCGTTGCCAAATCTAACAAAGCCGTTATTTTTATCGGTCGAACGGCGGGTGAAGATCAAGATAATGCACAGCAGCAAGGCAGTTACAATTTAACCGCGCTAGAAATACAAATGTTGGAGAAAGTGACAGAATATTTTGATGATGTCATTGTGATACTGAACGTGACCAACATAATCGATATGTCATGGACAAGTTCACTTAAAGGTTCTGCTGCGATTAAGGCTGTTCTGTATAGTTGGGCCGCAGGTATGGAAGGTGGGCATGCTTTAGCTGATGTTTTATCAGGTGATGTTAGCCCGAGTGGACGTTTGACCGACACTATTGCGCACTCTTTATCTGATTATCCTTCCAGCGCTAGCTTCGGAAATAAAGAGCGTAATCTGTACCAAGAAGATATCTATGTCGGGTATCGGTATTTTGAAACTTTCAATCCTAAAGCTGTTCAATTTGAGTTTGGTTTTGGGCTGTCCTACACCCGCTTTTCCAATAAATTAAATGCATTGACGACTCTTGGTTCCGGCTCTGAACAAGAGTTGGTCTTCGATATTGAAGTTAAAAACATAGGCGAGAAATACAGTGGTAAGGATGTGGTTCAACTGTATGTTGAATCGCCTCAAGGTCACCTTGGTAAGCCTTCACGAGCACTGATCGGTTTTGTGAAAACACCGACCTTGGACCCGCAAGATACGGTGTGTTTGACTATTTCATGTCCTCTATCTTCCTTCGCATCATTTGATGACTCCGGTAAAACGGGACACCCAAATAGTTACGTACTTGAAGCTGGAGAATATCACTTTTATCTAGGAGGAAGTGTTCGCCAGGCAAAGCTTGTTAGTGAGAGCGTTAAAATAGAAGAGCTGTTAGTTGTTGAGCAATTAACGGAAGCACTTGCTCCTGTCACCGGATTTAGTAGGTTGATCCCAAAAGGCAACGAGGAAAATGGTGTTTACAGTTGCGATTACGAATCTGTGCCGCTGCGAACTATTGATTTGAGTAAACGTATTCTGAGTGAGCTTCCAAGCTCTATTCCTCTTGGTGAAGATACGGGCATTCGTTTACTGGATGTTAAGCAGGGGCGAGCGAACATTGACGAATTTATCTCGCAAATGACCGTAAAGCAGTTAGCGACAATTGTTCGTGGGGAAGGTATGTGCAGCCCTAAGGTGACGCCAGGTACTGCTGCTGCTTTTGGGGGTGTTTCGCCGAGCTTATTTGATTTAGGTATCCCTGTCGTTGCAGCTGCTGATGGTCCGTCTGGTATCCGAATGGACAGCGGACATAAAGCATCTCAAGTCCCAATTGGTACATTATTAGGCTGTACATGGAACCCAGAACTGAATGAGAAACTATTTCATTTAGTGGGGAAAGAGATGCAAGCCAATCATATTGATACGTTGCTTGGTCCTGGGATTAACATCCACCGCCACCCTTTGAATGGTCGAAATTTTGAGTATTTCTCAGAAGATCCATTTCTCTCAGGGGTAATAGCTGCATCTCAAACTCTTGGTCTTAAAGCTGCAGGAGTATCTGGCACAATCAAGCATTTGGTGGCGAATGATCAAGAAACGTCACGGTTTGATGTTGATAGTGTTATATCTCAAAGAGCACTTCGTGAGATTCATCTGAAGCCTTTTGAAATAGCGGTAAAACAAGGAGGAGCTTCGAGTGTTATGACCTCCTACAACCCTATTAATGGTCACTGGGCTGCATCCAATTACGACCTCAATACTACGATTCTTCGTGGGGAGTGGGGTTATAAAGGGATAGTGATGACGGATTGGTGGGCAAAAATGAATGACCCAATCAAAGGTGGCTCTGAAAGTCGAAGTTACACATCCTTTATGCTTCGCTCTCAAAATGATCTTTATATGGTTGTTGAGCATGATGGTGCGGAAAATAACGTGTCGAATGACGATACGTTACAGGCGCTTGAAAACGGAACGTTGAGCTTAGGGGAGTTGCAACGAAGCGCGATGAATATTTGTCGTTTTATTATGGACTCTCCAGCAATGGGTCGCCCATTAGTCGCTTTTGATCCAGTTAAGAGCTTTGAGGCGACCCAAAATCTTAATAAACAACAGAGTAAAACTGATGGAGACTTTTGCTCTCTGACGGCAGAGCAACATGCAATAGTATTACCACTTAATATCAGAGAAAACCGTAGCATTGTTTTGGAAGTTAAACAGGCTGGTGTGTATCGATGTGCAGGTATTGTTAACTACGATAGTGGCACTTTGGCTCAATCTGCGTGTAGTTTAAGTCTCAATAACGTGTACGCGATGTCTCTATCAGTGAATGGTACTAATGGCGAGACAGTTTCAGTTGAGGGGCTCTCCGTTAAGCTTGATAAAGGCTTTTATTCTTTGGATATTGAATTCATCAAATTAGGCTTAGAATTGGAGCAATTAGTATTTTCGTTTATGCCTGAATAGGGCTAAGGGATAACAGTCGTTTATTTAACTCTCGTTGCTCAAAAAAGAGGTAAAGTGAGAGAAAATAAACGACTACTTTGAGGTTGAGTTATTGTGCTTTTTGATATTGCTTCATCGCGTCAACAAAGGAGTTTCGCATCCCTTCGATTCCTAATCGCTCAGATTCTTCAACGTAAGTCAGTGCTGCACTAAAATCTCCAGATGAAACCGAGTTTTCTATAAGAGTTTGATAAACCTCTTTCTTATTCAGTGTATTTTCCGTTAATAAATCTGATTGGGCTACGGTTGATTCTGGAATAATTTGTTGAACTCGCTTTTGACGGTTTTGTTCTTCAACAACGGTGGTTACCGCTGTGAATTTAAAATCAAAGGAGACTTTCCCGATTGCAGAATGAGGGATGGCGTAGTCCGTGTTATGAGCGATGTTTGCCTGGATATCACCAGAACGTATCGCCATATCACTTGGTTTTTCGACAGGAGTTGTTTCCGCGAGTGCTTCGCTGGTTGTGAATACGACCAAGTAAGCAGGAGCCTCGCCGTTTAAGTAACGTTCTTGCAGTTCGATTTGCGCGCCATATTGTGCACCATCAAGCAGGCTAAGTGGTTGGTACTTAATACTTTCATTGCCAATGACATCTAGCGGCTGGTAATTTTTGTCTAAGACTAAAAGTGACGGAACGAATGCTGAATAACTAGCATTTGAAGTCACTGAAAAACGAATAGCATCTAGTGTTGCAGGAAGCTTTAGCCCTCCAGCAAAGGATCGGCCCGATTTGAACTCGATCTTAGGGCTTGCTGTGGTGATCGAAACAGATGTTTCTTCTGGGTTCGTAACGCTTTGATATTGAATTGTACTCAGGTTTTCACAGCAGTTTTCGTTGTTCTGTAGTGACTCTAGCCCCGGAGAAGTTTTGTGGTAGCTAACCGGTGACTCTGTCACTGTTGAACAGGCGCTTAGTGCGAATACCGCTGGTAGAATTGCTAAATATTTCATAATTTCTCACAGTTAAAAAAGCATATCTGATTCAGAGTGCCTGATTGATAATAGAGACACACTACAAGAAAGCGCTTTCTTTTTGAGTGACGAACACCAAATTTAAAGAAATACTCGCTAATAATTAGTACGAATTAGGTAACAGGCTGCCGTTGGGCTGTTACCTAGATTGAAAGTTAACGAGATACCGAACTTAACAACTGAGTAAAGCGTTGCCATGATTTTTGGTCAGCTTCATGTTGATAGTTATTCGATCCGAATACTGTGAAGGCGTGTGGCGCACCACTATAAGTGATCATCTCATGCGGAACTTTGGTTGATTCAAGTTGAGCGGCGAGGCTTCCAAAGTCGTGCATTGAAATCATGGCATCAGCCGTGCCGTGGAACACGACTACGGGAGCTTTAGTCTGCGAGTAGTCTTGACCTTTTGGTGTTGATAAACCGCCATGGAAGGTGACATAAGCCTTCGAAGGAATACCCGCACGAGCGGCTTCCAATACAGCGGCTCCGCCGAAACAGTATCCCATCATTACGTTGTTATCTAAGTTGCCGCCAAGTCTTTTCGCTTCCATGGCACCAGCGTTGAGCAACGTACGCATTTTTTCTCTGTCTTTATACAGCTCGCCTGTATGTTGCTTTTTATCTTTCACTTCCGTAGGGCGAATGCCTTTACCAAATAGGTCGATGGCGAACACGTTGTAACCGAGTTCGTTGAGCATCTCAGAACGTTTCTTTTCGTAATCGGTTAAGCCATCCCAATCGTGTATTAGCAGTACCAAAGGCGCTTGGTCACTGGCTTCACTCCAATAACCTTCGTAATCCATCCCATCGACTTGGTAAGTGACGTTTTCTCCTGATATCGCAGAGAAGGGCAGTAAAACTGAAAACAGGCCGAGCGTAGTGAGTTTTCGCATGCGTAATTCCTTTCGATGACAATTGACGTTCCAATCGAAAGTATAGATAACGCGATGATTCTCGCCAGATTTCTGTCTCTAACTTGAAATGTCTGGCAGGGATAGCAGGTGGCTATTACTGATAAACAGCCATCGAAAGGGAGTGCGATGGCTGTTCATGATGCGCTGAGAAATTCTCAGTTCGCAGAAACGCGGGGCATTAGAGTAGAAAAGAACGGATTACTACCAAGTAGCGTTATCAGCGGTGTGACTACTTCGAAGTTCTGGGTACTTACGTTGATAGCGCGGCAACATCGACTCATTACCTAAGATACCACCTTGATGGATATAGATGACAGTTTTGGTTGGGTTATCTTCTTGCCATTGTTCTAAGCATTGCCACATTAATGGGTCGTAGAGCAGGTCGAATTCAATATCAGTTTGTTCTTGTAGAGCCAACCAAGTTTGATAGTCCTGCTGGTACAACTTACCAAAGTGGTGTTTGGCTTTAAGCGGTAATATCTGCGGGTGATCGGTTTCGCCAAGCTCGTTGAACTGTTGCGTTAGGTAATCACTGCCGCCAACACATGCACAGGTTAATACCGGGATGTTGTGTAGTTTTAAATGCTTATGTAGATACAGAGCCGTGGCGCCTGTGCCTGCTGGCAGTGCCACAACAAAATCGTATTGGTTTTCAAAGCGAGTCCAGCTCAGTATTTCCATCGCCAGTTGTTTTACGCCATATTCAGAAAGCTGAGAGCGTCCACCTTCTGGTAACACAATGCATTGTGAGTCAGGCTGTCTGACTTGCTCAATATACGTCTGTGGATGAAGTTCAGAGCCTGTTTCTTTGACTGAAATAACCTCAGCCCCAAGGTCGATAGCGCCACGGTAGTTGCCGAGTGGGCGTTCTTGTAGCCATTGAGGCAGGTGGTCGACGTAGAACTCAAGCGTCCAACCTTTGATTTTTGCAAGTGCGGCGAGCGAGAACAATGAGTTGGCTTGAGCGGAACCATAGCTTATTAGGGTGGTAGTGCTTGGGTGCTCGTCTTCCAGTAGCTTCATGAACTTTCTGGCTTTGTTGCCGCAAAAGTGGGAATGAAGCTGATCGTCACGCTTTAAGAAAAAGGTGTGGTCGTTGTATTGATGTTGAGTTACAGGGCTATTATTTAGTTTCATCGCACTTAGACAAAATGCTGACTCAAGAGCCAGCATTTTTAAATCAAATAGGACGGACGAGTATCTAGTAGCCAGAGGCGGCTGTAAACCAACTAAATCAAGTTTTCGTTCGATATTGACGCGGATGAATCGGCTTGAAAGGTGATCTTGGCTGTGCATCCACCACAGCTGCGATTAAACAATTCAAAGTCCCAATGAAAACGCTGACACAAGTCATCGACAATCAACAAACCTAGCCCGTGTCCATTCGGGTTGTATTGCTCCTGCAGGCCTTCGCCTTGGTCTTCAATAATAAGACTGTCTTGAGAAAGGGTAATAGTTACTGTACCGCTATTAGTGGCTGCAATCGCGTTTCTTAACAAGTTACCGACCAACATATTCATTATCGCGCTGGTGGCCTGAATTGTGGGTTCTGATTGAACTTGTAAGGTTATCGCGACTTCCTTCTCGTCAGCCTGCAACGAATTTTTAGAAACGATAGTCTCTAGCTCTTGCTGGCTGAATAAACGTAGCGGTGCATCGTCACTGTTTCTTTCATAGCGAACGAGACCAAGCAGTGCATCGACCATTTCAGACATTTGAACAATGGCTTCATCAATACGTTCAACCTGACGAGATTGAAATTCGGTTGTTTCGCTTCTCAGTAACAGTTTGTTGGCACCACGAGCAACAGTCAACGGAGTTCTTAGTTCATGACTTGAGTAGCGTGCGAAAGCTTGCTCGCGTTTTACTAGAGAATTGATTTCTCTTCTGTATTGATTGAGTTGATCCGTCAACTGACGAAACTCCACCGCCGCATCGTCATTCACTCCAAATTCTTCGTTTAGATTGAGCTTATTGGATTCAAGCTGTTCAGACAGGGAGTTGAAGGGCTCAATCAGCCGTTTAGACAACCGATAGAGCAGAGCTCCGAAGCTGAATATTAGAATAGAGAGAAGGGCTAATACAAATGTGGTGGCATAAACGAGCTCAAAGACACTAAGCTCGACACGGTCTATTTCAGAAAGCAGAACAATAGGGTGAGTTCTACCTTCATGAGTATACTCGCCTACATAGACCATGCGAGATTCTGGATCTTCACCGACCTCACCAATGAAATTTTCTTTGCCTTCAATATACTTTAAATACTTTTTCGGTAGATAGGAAAGATCGTTGTAAGCGATAGTCAGGTCATCAATACGAAGCTCTCCACTTTCACCTGACTGGAATAACCCGACTGCATAGTTGCGGTCAATTAGGATGCGTCTTTCACCCACGCGGTCTTCCGACAAGTACAGGGCTGTGATAAATACCACATAGACAAATGCCGACACAATTACGGCCATTAACCCAAAGAAAACCGCTAAGCGGCCCGTTAGGGTTTTTGTGCTTGTAAGAACATTTGAAATCAATTCGATGGCTCCAATCGGAAGCCAACTTTAGGCACCGTAATTAACATCTGAGTGTCGAAAGGCTTGTCGAGTTGATTACGTAACTGATAAATGTGACTGCGCAACACATCATTGTTGGGCTCGTTTTCTTCCCATAACTTGTAGGAAATAGCTTCACGAGTGACTACTTCAGGTGCGCTTTGGCACAGCATCTCAAGTATGGTGTAAGTGGTTGGGTTGAGCGCTAGTAGTTTATCTTGGCGGTAAGCTTTACGGGTTTTTTGGTCGATGGTGAGTTCATCGAACTGAAGTTTTGAAGAGGCGACTTTTCCGCGGTAACGACGGACTAACGCGTTCATTCTTGCTTCTAGAATATCCAAATCAAATGGCTTGGTGAGGTAATCATCGGCACCGTGTTCAAAGCCTTTCAGCATATCTTCTCGGCTATCTAAGGCGGTCAGCATCAAAATAGGTGTCGCGTTACCTTGGTCTCGCAGTTTATTACAAACCGTTAGGCCGTCCATTCTCGGTAACATTAGATCCAATATGATGATATCAAATGAGTTTTCCAACGCGAGTTGTAGGCCAAGTTCACCGTTGTCTGCGTAATCGAGTTCCATGCCAATACACTCAAAATAATCAAACAAGACACCTGCAATTTCACGGTTATCTTCGACTAATAGAACTCGTTTCATTTTGATTCTCATACAGAAATAGACAGTAACATTATCCTGAGTGAGCGTGAAAAATATGTCAATAACATAACTTTCACTTATGGGAGGGTAGATTGGCTTCAGATTAAAAAATAGAAGAACGTATTATGTCTGAACTTCATATTAGCCGCCCTAAGATATCTACATCGCAGATCAATCCTGCGGTCTCTTTGTCTATCATTGTGCCTTTTTACGATGAACAAGAGGTATTGGAAGAGTTCCACTCTCGCCTTACCAAGGTGCTTGATAGCTTACCGATCACGAGTGAGATTGTTTATGTCGACGATGGCAGCAAAGACAACAGCTTGGACTTGGTGAGTTCATTCACTTCAATCAACAGCTCAATCTCGGTGATTGGTTTAAGCCGTAACTTTGGTAAAGAGTCAGCCATGAGTGCTGGTCTTGAGCATTGCCGAGGACAAGCGGTGATCTTGTTAGACGCAGACCTGCAAGATCCGCCGGAGCTGATCCCACAAATGGTTGCCAAGTGGCGCGAAGGCTATGACGTTGTGAATATGCAGCGCAGCCAGCGTGATGGTGAAACGTGGTTTAAGAAGTTTTCAGCGGCGAGCTTTTACAAAGTCATGAATGTGGCTGCGAAAATCGATGTTCCTGAAAATGTCGGTGATTTCAGACTGTTGAGCCGTGAAGTCGTCGACCATATCAATCAACTTCCTGAACGTAATCGCTACATGAAAGGTATTTTCTCATGGCCGGGTTTTAGGCAAGCAACGATTCAGTTTAAGCGCGATGCTCGCTTCTGTGGCGAGACGAAATGGAACTACCTGAAACTCATCGGATTGGCGATGGATGGCATCACATCATTTTCTATCCGCCCACTGCGTATTGCGACGGCCGTTGGTGGCTTAGTGGCACTTACTGCTTTCGTGTATGGCGTCTTCATCGTGTTCAAAACCATGATGTTTGGTGAGCCCATCACGGGCTATCCGTCAATGATGGTCGTACAGCTTGCCCTTGGCGGTATCCAACTGTTGTGTATTGGTTTAATGGGAGAGTACATAGGTCGTATTTTCATTGAAACCAAGAATCGTCCTTTGTATCTGATCCAATCGGTGGTCGATACACCGGCATTAAAAACACATTTTAAATTAGAGGAGTCAGCATGAGCCTGAACCTGAACCTGAACCGAACGCACCTATGGTATTTGTTGGCTTTTGCATTGGTTCTAAGGCTCTTATCTCTGGCGACATACCCTTTAATGGATACTACGGAAGCGCGCTATGGAGAAATGGCTCGCTTGATGGTAGAAACCGGCAATTGGTTAACCCCTCAATTTGATTACGGCATCCCTTTCTGGGGTAAACCACCGTTGTTCACATGGATGAGTGCGGCTGGGATTGAGCTGTTTGGTTTGAGTGAGTTTGCTGCGCGTGCACCACACTGGCTAGCAGGTTTTGCGACGATTCTGTTGGTTGCATACATGGCTAAGCGTACCGGACAAAGTGCCTTGGTGGCGGCTGTGGTATTGGCGACATGTGGGATTTTCTCTATTGCGGCGGGTGCTGTGATGACCGACATGGCGTTAACGTTAGCGATGACCATTGCCATGTTAGGTTTTTACCTATGTTGGTTAGGAGGAGAGAGTTGTAAGGGAGAGGGCAATGCTGAGACTAATCGGTCTTGGGGTTATGTTGGTTTCATTGGTTTAGCACTAGGCTTGCTTGCAAAAGGGCCGGTAGCGATTGTGATCATGGGTATCGCTGTTTTCCCTTGGTTAGTATTGCAACATGGCTTCTTTGGCGCTTTCAAAGTGTTATGGCAACGCTTTCCACTGTTGTCTGGCTTAGGTGTGATGCTGGCGATTGCCTTGCCTTGGTACATCATGGCTGAAATGGCAACACCGGGTTTTATTGATTACTTTATTGTTGGCGAGCACTTTAAGCGTTTTGTTGTGAGTGGCTGGGAGGGCGATTTATACGGTTCTGCCCATGACCAAGCAAGAGGCATGATCTGGTTGTTTTGGCTTCAAGCGGCTGCACCGTGGTCGATTGTGTTGCCTATTTTGACTTTCGCCCGTCGTAAGAAAATCGCAGAAGTTAACGCTGAACATAGTGGATTGTTTTCATTCCTCGTGTGTTGGTTGGTCTCTCCTCTGATTCTTTTTACCATGGCGGGTAATATTCTTCCAGCTTACGTCCTACCGGGTATTCCGGCCCTTGGTTTGCTGGTGGCAATGCTTGTGGTAGAAAAAGATAAGAAGTGGTTCTCGAGTGTGGCTTTAGTGTTACCTGTGTTGCTAATGATTGCGATGGTCTACCTCAACCTAGGCAAAGCGAACGAGAAAAGTGACCGTATTATCTTCGAGCAGATCACGGATGAAGCGCCGAGCTTTTACATCGGTAAACGACCGTTCTCTGGGCAATTTTACAGTCATGGACAAGCGAAAAAGCTACTTGATGTTAAGCAGTTAGATGGTATCGACAAGTTCTATCTGATTGGTAAAAGAGCGGAAGTGGAAACCAAGATTAAAGACAATGCGTTGACCTGTATTTTAGAGCCGACGGTGAAGATCAAGCGCGCTCTATTTAGTTGTCATAGCCAAAACATCAAACCAAATCTATCGTTGAGCCATATTCGAAGTGATGGCGATGTTCAATTTTAACTCGTCATCGAGACTGTTTAGCCACAAGTTCGACGTGCTAAACCAAAAACTACAACCTCATCATAAGATGATTAAATTCGCTATGGTGGGGTCGGGTGGCTTTGTTGTCGATTGTGCCGTGTTTGCGTTGCTGCATTACGTTATTGGGCTGCCGTTAATGAGTGCTCGAATTGGCTCTTTCATCGTTGCAGCAACGACAACCTGGTTTGGAAATCGAGTGTTGACCTTTGAATTCAAAGGGCAGGGGAATTGGTCCGAAAAGCTGATTCAATGGCAAAAGTTCATGTTCTCTGCATCAATATCGGCGATACCTAATTTGCTGTGCTTTAAGTTGATGACTGAATTGCTGCCTGCATTTACTGGGGCAGTGTTTATCGCAATGGCGGTTGGCATCTTGGTGGGCATGGTCAGTAACTATTTGCTTAGTCAGTATTGGGTGTTTGCTCGTTAGGCTATCTTGTAACAGACACAAAAAAGCGCAGCTAAATAGCTGCGCTTTGTGTTTTTACGATAGCGAAGTCAATCGGTTCGCGATATTAGCGTTGTGCTGCGCGCTGGCGGTTCTTGCCGTTACTTGCAGGTTTGCCACCTTGACCATTGCCCGCTTTGTTACGGTTTGGTTTGCCATTTCCGCCGCCATTACCTTGTGATTGCTGACCACCAGGACCTTTCTTAATGAAGCCAGTCGCTGGTTTACGAGCATTGCCATTACCGCCACCTTGGTTAGCATTACCTTGGCTACCGTTGCCGTTACCATTCGGCTTCTTGCCACCCGGTTTCTTACCAGAGTGGTTACGTGGGCTTTCGCCACCAAGACCTGGCTGAGACTTGCTGTGCTTAGTAGCAAAGCGCTGTGAACCGTGACGACCAGACTTACGACGTTGTGCTGGTGTTTGTGCATCAAAGTCTTCTGCTGGTACTAGGCAGTTTGCTTTGTCACCAATTAGGTGCTGTTTACCCATGCTGATCAGTGCTTCACGGATGATTTTCCAGTTTTCAGGATCGTGGTAACGAAGCAGTGCTTTATGCAGACGACGTTGACGATCACCTTTCGGCACAGGAACATCTTCACGCTTCTTATATTTCACGCGTTTCAGAGGGTTAGTCTCTGAGTAGTACATCGACGTTGCATTACACATTGGCGATGGGTAGAAGTTCTGTACTTGGTCACACTCGTAGTTGTGCTTTTTCAGCCACATTGCAAGGTTAAGCATGTCTTCATCTTCTGTGCCCGGGTGAGCAGAGATAAAGTAAGGAATTAAGTACTGTTTCTTACCGGCTTCAGCGCTGTACTTCTCGAACATCTCTTTGAAACGATCGTAAGTACCCATGCCCGGCTTCATCATCAGATCCAGTGGGCCTTTTTCAGTATGCTCTGGAGCAATCTTCAAGTAACCACCAACGTGGTGAGTCACAAGCTCACGAACGTATTCTGGAGATTCAATCGCTAAGTCGTAACGTACACCAGAAGCGATCATGATCTTCTTAACACCCGGTACTTTTCTCGCAGAGCGGTACAGGTCGATAGTGTGTTGATGGTCTGTGTTTAGCTTTTCACAGATTTTCGGGAACACACATGATGGACGACGACAGTTAATTTCAGCTTTTGGATCTGAACAACCTAAACGGTACATGTTCGCCGTTGGGCCGCCCAAGTCAGAAATAGTACCTGTGAAGCCCGGTACTTTATCTTTAATGTCTTCGATCTCATCCAAGATAGATTCTTTCGAACGGTTCTGAATGATGCGACCTTCATGCTCTGTGATTGAACAGAAAGAACAACCACCAAAACAACCACGCATGATGTTAACCGAGGTTTTGATCATGTCGTATGCTGGGATTTTCGCTTTGCCGTACATCGGGTGCGGAACACGCTTGTACGCAAGGCCAAACACGTAGTCCATCTCTTCTGTGGTCAATGGAATAGGCGCTTGGTTAATCCAAAGCTCGCGATCACCGTGACGTTGAATCAGAGCACGACCTGAGTACGGGTTTGTCTCAAGGTGCAGAATACGACTAGCGTGAGCGTAAAGAATACGGTCATTGTTTAGCTTTTCGTAACCTGGGATACGAACCGCTGTAGTTTTTGCATCGTGACGAGAAGGGCGAATAGTAATAGGTTGCGCTTTTACTTCTTCTTTTTCGTCTTTCTTGGTATCACACTGAGTTTCAACTTCGTACGGGTTAACCGGAACATACGCTTTGTTCGGCTTTTCGATACGAGAAGAGTCAATGATCTTGAAGCCTTCAGGGGCCGCAGGAAGATTGATAGCAGTACCGCGGATATTGGTCAGCGTAGACATGTCTTCACCATCGGCAATGCGGTGTGCTACTTCAACCAGTGCACGCTCAGCGTTACCAAAAAGAAGAATGTCAGCTTTTGCATCAAACAATACAGAGCGGCGAACTTTATCTGACCAGTAGTCGTAGTGAGCTACACGACGTAAGCTCGCTTCAATACCACCAAGCACGATTGGCGTGCCTTTGTAAGCTTCACGACAACGTTGAGAATAAACCAGAGTTGCACGATCAGGACGCTTGCCACCTTCATTGTTCGGAGTATAAGCATCATCGTGACGTAATTTGCGATCAGAGGTGTAGCGGTTGATCATGGAGTCCATGTTACCCGCTGTGATGCCGAAGAATAGGTTAGGTTTACCTAGCTTCATGAAGGCATCTTTATTGTCCCACTTTGGTTGAGCAATAATGCCCACGCGGAAACCTTGAGCTTCAAGCAGACGGCCGATGATAGCCATACCAAAGCTCGGGTGATCGACATAAGCGTCACCAGTTACAATAATAATGTCACAGCTATCCCATCCAAGAGCATCCATCTCCTTTCTACTGGTAGGCAAAAAGGGTGCAGTTCCGTAGCACTCGGCCCAGTATTTTTTGTGTTCGTGAATAGGAGTGATATCGCTGTACATATTTCAACCTCTGATTTTTGAGGCGGGAATTATAGCGGCATGAGCCTAGACTAGCCAGTAGAACATGCCCCTGTTAGTTCTGGTGTCTTTCGTCTTTTTACGGTAAATGGCGACAAAAGAACCATACAACAGCATAGTTGAAGCCTTGAATAACGTCGCTAATTTGTGATTTTGATTAGTGTTCGCAGCAGTTTTTGATATTATTCGCGAAAATAAGTCTGAAGAAGTAGATCCACAATGGTCGAAACGTTATTAGTACAATTTGCTCCGATGCTTTTAGGAGCCCAACTGATCTTAACCCTCATCTTGGTGAAAGGGGATATTTGTCCGGGGCAGCGTGGTCGTATCCACAAGATGTTACCTGCGATTGGCGTGCTGTGGCTTGCCGTTGCCTCAGTAAAAATTGAAGCCTTTCTGGTCGTGTTTGCGATCTTTTATTTCTATTCTCAAGTTCAAACTAAGAAGACACGCGATTCTGGCCCTATTTGGGTGATGTACTTAGCTTGTGGTTTGGCATTGTCTTACGTTGCTATCCAAGCGACGGAACAAGCAACTACCGTTGGTATCATCACTACTGTATTGCTAGTGGCACTGTTAGGCTCAGCGTTTGGCCATTTACTGCTGACGATTGCAAGAACACGCTTACAGGCATTTCACCGTGTTCTGCCTGTTGTTGGTGTTTTGACGGGCATGTTGGTGGTTTTGGCAACAGTCGTGAGTGTCTATTCTTTGTCTGAAGCTCAACTAGAACCAGTGATTTCAACGCTACTGTTCAGCTTTGCTTTGCTAATCTCAGCTATCGTGGTGTGGTGTTGGCATCTACTGTTCGTTAAAACCCCGGAAAAACTTCAACTGACGGTTTCGTTACTGATGTTATTGGCTGCGGCTGTGGGTTTAACGCCAGTGTGGGCACTTTAATCGCGCACTTTCATTAATTACGTGCGCTCATTAATCACGCATTCTCTTTAAGAAGTGTGATCAGTTTTTTAGCATGGCCTTGGTAAGCGTTCTAAACTTAATTTTAGTCGGTGTGTTCGTAAGGAGTACGAGATGGATTTAAGCAACGTCAAAGGTTTCGATAGCATTATCTTGCTGGGAATCGTGAATGAGAAACTTCGCCTAGAGTGCGATAGCTTTGAAGAGCTGATCAGTATGTATGAAATGGATATAGAAAGTGTCGTGGGCAAGCTCGATATGCTTGGCTATCAATACGACCCATTGACTAACCAGTTTAAGTCTTATCCAAGATAGTCTATTTTCGCGAATCAACAGATATCGAAAATCATCGATACTGAAACTAAAAAGTCACAGATTATCTGTGACTTTTTTTGTTTCTGGCGTTTGCCTTTCCGATTTAATACAGGCTTAAGCTAGCTCAATAATGAACCTCTTAAACGACCTCAATACCATCTAAGTGACTCTTACTCTGCTGTCTTGCTGTGCTAAAGAAAGCCTGTAGGTAACGTTTGTCTTTTTCTGAGTTTCTTACTGCGGCAAACAGTCTTCTTGAAAGCCCTTTACCTAACGGTTTGCTGGCTATCAAACCTTGTCTTGAGAACTCACTGATCGCCCAATTTGGTAATGCCGCGACACCTAATCCTGCCGATACCATTTGCACCAACATTAAGGTGTTGTCTGCTTGTTTCCACTTCTTAGGTTCTACACCTGCTGGTTGCAAAAAGTGTTTCACGACGTCTAAACGTTGTTTTTGAACAGGATAGGAGAGCATGGTGAGATCGCTAAGATCTTGCGGATCAATGCTCGCTTTATCGGCCAAAGGCGAGTTGATCGCGGTGATCAAACGCATCTCAAAATCGAAAAGCGGCTCGTAATGAACCTCAGAGCGAGGCTGTATATCAGAGGTGATCACCAAATCTAGCTCGCCTGCCATTAGCGCGGGTAGCGGCTCAAACCCAAAGCCTGACGAGAAATCTAGCGTTACGCTTGGCCAAGCCACTTGATATTCCTTCAAAGCAGGCATTAACCATTGGAAGCATGAGTGACATTCAATCGCCATGTGCAAACGACCATTCACATCCTCTTTCAGGCTCGCGAGTTCGTTCTCCGCTTTAGCTATTCTTGGCTGTATCTCATCGGCAAGCCTAAGCAAAATCTCACCTTCAGAGGTGAACTTAACTGGTCTAGTTTTACGTAGGAAAAGCTGACCACCGATACGCGCCTCAAGGTCTTTCAGTTGGTGAGAAAGCGCCGACTGAGTCAAGTGAAGAGAAGTTGCCGTCGCTGTTAGCGAGCCGCTGTCTCTTAAGGTAGTCAATGTTCGAAGGTGTTTAAGCTCTATCATGAGTTTTCCTCATATTCCCTAAGCCAATTCAATATTTCTTAATAATCACCCTACGGGGTTTTCTTTCATTTGTAAACGTCTAGATGTCCGGATGGATTTAATTTTTCAGCTTTAGATTATTCAAGATGAATATTTTTAATAAACAAGATGAATATTTGGACGTTGTTCATCGTTCAGATTAGGGAGATAGTTTAGCCATCCAGACGCCTTATAAAGAACTTAAACCATAAGCTAGGCAGTTTGATCGAACACTAAAAATTATTGAATAAGGAACAGGTTCATGACTACGACAACGCATATTTTAGGCTACCCACGTATCGGCGAAAAACGCGAACTCAAATTCACTTTAGAAAAATACTGGCGCGGTGAGATTAACCAATCAGATTTAAAGCAACTCGGTAGCGAACTAAGAAATCGTAACTGGAATGTACAAGCTGACGCGAATCTTAGCTTTGCAACTGCGGGTGACTTCGCATGGTACGACCATGTATTAACAACGACGTTACTTCTAGGCCACGTACCAAAGCGCCATACTGGTGGTTCTGAAGATGAAAAATCCTTCCCAGATTTAGATACTTTGTTCCGTGTGGGGCGTGGTCAATCTCAGGTTCAGTCGACTTGTTGCGGTGGTACGCATACGTCTAGTGACGGCACTAAAGATAGCTCTGCGGCTTCTGATATGACTAAGTGGTTCAACACCAACTACCATTACATTGTGCCTGAGTTCAGCAAAGACGATTCCTTTGAAGTGAGCTGGCCACAACTGTTTGACGAAGTGAGTGAAGCGATAAAATCCGGGCATAAGGTGAAGCCAGTTTTTTTAGGCCCGTTATCTTATTTATATCTTGGTAAAGAAGTGGAGGAGGGTTTTGATCGTTTATCTCTTCTTCCGCGCCTTCTTACCGCTTACCAAGCAATTTTGGCAAAACTCGCTAAGTTGGGGGTTGAGTGGGTTCAAATCGATGAACCAATTCTTTCTCTTGAGCTTGAGAGTCAATGGGCAGATTCATTCAAGTTGGCGTATCAAGTGATTCAAGGTGATGTAAAACTGCTGCTCACTACTTATTTTGATTCGGTGACTGATACCTTAGATAAGATAGTAGAGCTACCAGTTAATGGCCTACATATCGACTTAGCAGCAGCACCACAGCAACTTGATGAAGTAGTGGGTAAGTTACCTGAACACTGGGTACTTTCAGCAGGGGTGATTAATGGACGAAACGTTTGGCGAGCTGATTTAGCCGCTCAACTAGAGTTACTACAACCAGTGAAAGAGAAGCTAGGAGACAAACTTTGGGTAGCAAGTTCATGTTCACTTTTGCATAGTCCAGTCGACCTTGAGTTAGAAGATTCACTCAGCGATGAAGTGAAGAGTTGGTTTGCTTTCGCGAAACAGAAAGTGACCGAGGTGAGTATATTGGGTGCGGCACTAGACGGTAACCACAATGCTATCTTGGCGTGTGAAACCTACAGCCAGCCGATTGTTGCACGCAAGAGCTCGACTCATGTGAATAAGCCGCAGGTTCAAGCTCGTATTAACACCATTACCAAAACCCTAACCGAGCGAAGTGCTCCTTATGCCGAACGCGCTTCACATCAGTCTGAGGTGTTAGGTTTACCATTATTGCCAACCACAACAATTGGTTCATTTCCACAAACCGGAGAGATCCGTGTTCAGCGTAGTGCTTACCGCACTGGCAAACTGAGTGAAGCGGAATACAACACCGCGTTGAAAGGTCATATTGCGGATGCGGTGAAACGACAAGAAGCACTTGATTTGGATGTACTGGTTCATGGTGAAGCTGAACGTAATGATATGGTGGAGTACTTTGCTGAAAATCTAGCAGGCTTCCAAACTACCAAATTTGGTTGGGTACAAAGTTATGGCTCTCGTTGCGTGAAACCTGCGATTGTGGTTGCGGATATCGAGCGTGAAAAACCAATGACGGTGGAATGGTCGATCTATGCTCAATCTCTGACTTCAAAGCAGATGAAAGGCATGCTAACTGGGCCTGTTACTATCTTGTGTTGGACATTCCCACGTGAAGATATTTCACGCAAAGAGATAACCAATCAACTGGCGTTTGCGTTGCGAGATGAGGTGTCTGATTTGCAAGACGCAGGTATCAACATTATTCAAATTGATGAGCCTGCCATTCGTGAAGGTTTGCCATTGAAAAAGCGTGACCATGCAGAATACTTAGAGTGGGCAGTGGATGCCTTTAAGATTTCAGCTGCGAGTGCTAAACCAGAAACTCAGATTCACACCCACATGTGTTACAGCGAGTTCAACGAGATCATTGATTCAGTCGCTGCGCTAGACGCCGATGTGATTACCATAGAGACTTCTCGTTCGAACATGGAACTGCTGAAAGCGTTTGAAGAGTTCAACTACCCGAATGCGATTGGGCCTGGCGTTTATGACATCCACTCACCAAACATTCCTTCAGAAGAGTGGATTGTTGATTTACTTAAGAGAGCGGCAAAGAAAATCCCAGCAGAACGTTTGTGGGCAAACCCTGATTGTGGGCTGAAGACGCGTAACTGGGCAGAGACAGAAGCGGCACTGGCTAATTTAGTTTCAGCGACTAAAATGCTGCGTAAAGAGTGGGAGTCGGCAGAAGCATCAGCATAATTAAAGCTAGGGTGTTATCGTTCTAAAAACAAAAGTCTGAGAAAAGAAAGGCCTCGCATCTGCAAGGCCTTTCTTGTTTGTTACTAGCTTAACGTTAGAAATCAAATCTAGTTAATGCTCTGACATGTCTCTTTGCTGATTAGCTTTTCAACCATCAGTTGTCCGCGAGTGTTGCGAACCTTAATGTTGTAAGCCAAGCCCATGTCAAGGTTTGCTCTCACTTCAGAGTTGGTGCAGTAGCTATTCACACTCATGTCTACAACTTGGTTTAAAGGCTTAGCACCTTTTGCATCTTGGTTGTAGATCATCATGATTTCGATAACCGTGTTTTTTGCTAGCACGCGCATGACCGACAGTGGGCCATACTCAATCGGCAGGCCTGCAGATAAAACGCCAGCTCGGTGCTGCGCCATCATCTCTAGCTGTCTTTGTTCGTCTTGCTCACTTGAAGCACAGCCTGCAAGCAGAGCTAAAGCCAGTGAGCCAATAATCCATTTTTTCACGTTAAAATACTTTCTTGAATGGTTTTACAATCACATTTTGGTAAACGCCAGCATCAATGTACGGGTCAGCGTCTGCCCATGCTTGTGCATCTTCCAAAGAGTTAAATTCAGCAATCACAGTTGAACCTGTAAAGCCTGCTTCGCCAGGGTTATCTGAATCAATCGCTGGCATTGGACCTGCTGTTAACAGTCGGCCTTCGTCGTGAAGTGTTTGTAGGCGTTCTAGATGTTGTGGGCGAACACTTAGGCGTTTTTCTAATGAATTTTCGACGTCTTGAGAAAAAATCACGTACCACATATTGAGATATCCTTATTTTACTTCACTAAATTTGGGGCGTTTAAATTCGCTATCTTGCTAATTTACGCGAACTAATTGGTATTGGAAGGGCTAATGATAAGAAATTGTGAATTGGTGCGAGAGAGTTGTATGGTCGTTAGGGCGTGTTGACCTTTCGTGGTTAAATTTTGTTCGGGTGGGGACGCCTAGTCAAAAGCGTTTTAATCGCGGCGAGGGGGAAGTAGCCTAGTCATTCTAAGCAAATCTCCCTCAACAAAGAGTAAAACGCTTTTAGC
>NZ_JBFRNU010000017.1:160773-169325 GCF_041471145.1 Vibrio sp. 10N.261.54.A5
AGAGTAAAACGCTTTTAGCTGAACCCTTCGGGCAGCGTTTGCTGGTCATTTCTACTACGTTATCGGCTTCTTATGGAGGCTAGCTACACATCAAAGCCTCTGCCTTGTATAAATACCCAGCAATTCGCTGCAAAAGTCAGCTCGAAAGGTCAATACGCCCTAGTAATTTCATTTATAAAAACTAAAGACCATCGGTGCCACACGCTTAATAAAAGGTGTTATTTGTTGATTGGGCGAGGCTTACCACTTTCATCAACCGCAACGTAGTTGAATGTCGCGCCACAAACCTTGTAGCGGTCGCCGATACCGTGATCAAGTACAGGCTTAACCCAGACTTCTAGGTCGATATTCATCGAGCTGCGACCAATCTTAGTGCAGTCACCATAAACACACACAACATCACCTACAGAAACCGGCTGTTTGAACTCGATACTCGATACTGAAACCGTGACTATCTTGCCGTTAGAGATCTCTTTTGCCAGTATGCCGCCAGCAAGGTCAAGCTGAGACATTATCCAACCACCGAAAATCTGGCCCGCTGCATTTGTATCAGAAGGCATCGCTAATGTGCGAAGAAGTAAAGAACCAATAGGGTTCAAAGTTGATTGAATAGTCATTGTCGTACTCTTAATGGTATTGATTGTTTTATATAAAAATAGATGTGTTTACGAGACTCGCGGTGGTCGAATTTTTAACGTCTTCACCGAACACAAATAATCAGTGGCCAATGATCACGAGTATCATTGGCCAATCGCATATTGATAATAATTGTATCAAATAGGGTATGAGGACTCATCCCTAAGGGCTATTTCTCGTCGGTATTTTTATCCGTTAACTCTTTCTGCTGGTCTTTTGGTAGATGCTTATAGATATAAACACCAGTGAGCAAGGTGAAGAGCAAGGTCGCGATGAGTAGACCAAACACTTTGAAGTTGACCCAAACATCCAACGGTAGGCTGAAAGCAACGTAAACGTTGAGAACGGCACATAGGGTAAAGAACAGCGTCCATGCCCAGTTGATCTTGCCCCATACCGAATCAGGCAGTGTGATCTCTTTGCCTAACATACCTTTAATCGCTGATTTGCCCATGATGTGACTGACCGTCAGGCCAATCGCAAACAGTGCGTAAACGATGGTGACTTTCCATTTAATGAAGTTGTCGTCGTGCAAGAAGATGGTCATGCCACCAAATACGGCAACCATTAGAAAGGTGATGACCTGCATTTTTTCGACTTTCTTGTAGATGAAATAAGTCAAAATAATTTGAACTGCAGAGGCAACGATCAAAGCGCCGGTCGCGGTATAGATGTCGTACATCTTATAAAGCGCAAAGAAAATAATGAGAGGAATGAAATCAAGAATTTGTTTCATGAGACACTGACTATCCAGTTAGTTGAGTTGCTGACAGTCTAACGAAAACTGTCTCGATGCTAAATAGCTCGAGACAATTGGGTGCCAATTAATTCAATCTAACCACTCATCGTGTTTAAAGAGTTGAAGCAGGTTATCGCATTGACGAGGTTTGATAGCGAGGTATCAGCTTTTTGATATCTTCAAGGTAACCTTCGCTCTTTAAGCTGTCTAAGGTGTTTTCGAGCTCTTGCTCACTCATGGCAAAACATGTCGATTTACCGGTCGTTAAGTCGAGATACTCGTGATATTCACGCTCTGTGAAGTGGCCAATTCTGTCCATTAAAAGGGTTTTAATTCCATGGTGAATCAAGCCGTAATACGTATGTCTTTGTAAGGTCATAGCCTATCCTCCGTGACAAGCTGCAGTTAAATTGTTGCAACCTGCTGTATATTGGTTGGGTTGTCTATGACAAAGCAATTCGAATGCCATTTTCTCCAACGGAACAGAACAAATTCCCGACTAAATAGAATTGAACTTCTTTTCAAATAGTTAAAGGAAGGCTCGTTCTATTCTCTGACAATCAATACGCAACAGACATCAAATAGTTTCATTTTGAGAACGGAAAAATTCTCATTATGACGCTCTCCTGCCGCTTATAAAGAGGCCTACCAACAATGATTGCCGCTAATCGACGAGCCAATCAACAAGCGTAGATAAGGATGTATTTTGTCGATTCTTGGGTTGCAGCAAGAAGTAACCATTTCCAGAGAAAACACTGCCTTCACTCACTTTTACCAATCTACCTAAATCAATATCTTGCTTGGCCAGTGTGATGTCGCCTATGGCAATGCCAAACCCTTGAATGGCGGCGTTCATAGCTTGATCGAGTGTTGCGAATTGTTGGTTGTTCTTGCTTGAAAGGTCGTGGCTGCCTATGTGCTCTAACCAAAGTCGCCAATCACTTTGCTCATTGTTGGCGTGTAGCCAAGTGTATTGGGCAAGCTTGTGTGGCTTGATGATGGTCGATGCGTCGTCGACAAGATGGCTCTGTGTAATGCTTTGTGCTTGGCAAACGGGCGCTAGCTGCTCGTTAAACAATAATTGGCTGATAATCGATTGTTGGTTTGGCTTCTTACCATAGGTAATTACGGCGTCAAACGGATCAAAGCTTGGTTCGAAGACGTGCTTGATGGTCGACGTCAGTTCGACATCAATTTCAGGATAGGCTTGCTGAAAAGACATCAACTTAGGTAGTAGCCAAGAGGTAATACAGCTCGGTGCGTTGAGTTTGATCTTAGACGGAGAGCTAGCCACTTGATTTAGAGCCGATTGCAGCTGATGAATCGTTCCTTGTATCAGGGGAACCAGTTCTTCTCCTTTCGGCGTTAAAGACAATCCGCGAGCATGGCGATAGAAGAGATCACAGCCAAGGCTTTCTTCAAACGACAATACCTGACGACTCACTGCACCTTGCGTAACATTGAGCTCATGTGCCGCGCGTGTAAAGTTGAGGTGCCTTGCCGTAGACAAAAACGCGAGCAAGGTTTTGGTTGAAGGAAGTGTGCGATTCATATCTTTACCTATGACTTTTTATCATGGCTATTATGTGATTATTTCGATTCATTTATCAATAGTGTTCTGTTTGAATGTAAATACTTAATCATCATTTGTGATTCAATATGTGTATAAGTCACATTTTTTGAATATGAAGGCAATGATGAAGACATTGTGATTTTGTGAAAGGGATAGCTTCTTGACATCTTTTATTGATAGTTTAGTGCCTCAGGCTGTAAAAAAATTAATACCTTATCAATCGGCAAGAAGAATTGGTGGTGATGGACGTGTCTGGCTAAACGCCAATGAATTGGAAAGCTCGCTGTTTCAAGGAGAAGCAAGCCACAACCGATACCCAGACTTCTTACCACAAGATATTGCTAAGGCTTATCAAGATTACTGTAGTACCGATGCCGCGACTGTGGCTGTTCGTGGTGCAGATGAAGCGATTGATTTGCTGATCAGAACATTCTGTAAACCGGCGTGCGACAACATACTTATCTGCTCTCCAACGTATGCGATGTATGAGTTTTGCGCTGATGCATTGGCGATTAATACCTTGGACTCTCCATTGCAGGAAGACTTTAGCCTGAACGTCGCTGATATTGTGAATAAGGCAAAACTGGCGAATATCGTGTTTCTTTGCTCACCAAACAATCCAACGGGCAATGTGATTCCTAAATCGGATTTGATTCAGGTACTGGAAGGCACGACTGGAAAATCTCTAGTGGTCGTCGATGAAGCGTATATCGAATTTGAACCACAAACGTCAGCCGTTAGCCTTATTGAGCGTTATCCGCACTTGGTTGTGATTCGCACTTTGTCTAAGGCATTTGGACTGGCTGCAGTTCGTTGTGGTTTTATCTTAGCGAGTCAAAATGTGATGCAGTATGTCGCGAAGCTGATTCCACCTTATCCGATGCCAGATTGCTCATCTCAAATTGTATTAGACGCGTTGTCTGATGAACGAGTCTCAGTGATGCAAGATGCGACGCAGAATCTGGTTGAGCTGCGTAACTGGTTTGCTTGTGAGTTAACGCAGTTTGATTTCATCGAGTCTGTTTACCCTTCATCGACAAACTTCATTTTGCTGCGTCAAAAAGCTGGGCATCAAGTGTTCAGTGTCTTGGCGAAGGACGGCATTGTGACAAGGAACCAAAACCATGAACCGGCTTTGCGTAACTGTGTCCGAATCAGTATTGGTAGCCAAGAGAGCATGCTAGAAGTGATAACGTCACTAACACGTTACCAAACCGAATTAGAACAGAATCAACAAGGCAAACACATTCAACAAGCTAAACATAAAGAAATTCAATCTCAACTCGATAAAGATCATATCTAGGATGGCAATGATGAAAAAGATAATACTAGGACTCGCTTGTGCGGCCGCTTTACTTGGTACAACGGTACAGGCGAAAGAAATCCGTTTGGCGTCGGACTTTACGTATCCGCCATTCAACTATAAAAACAGCGACGGTGTGCCTGTCGGGTTTGATATTGAGATAGCTGATGCTTTGTGTGAGCAAGCTAAACTCGATTGTACTTGGGTTTCACAAAGCTGGGACTCGCTAATTCCAAGTTTGTTGGCAAGAAAGTCAGATGTGATTATGGCTTCGATGCGTATCACCGAAGAGCGTAAGCGTAAAATCTTATTTACTGATAAGTACTACCAAACTCCAGCCGTGTTTGTTGCTGCTAAAAGCGCGGAGTTCAGCGTTGATGAGGCTGGCTTAACGGGCAAAACCATCGGTGTTCAGCAGGGTACGATTCACGATCGCTACGTAACCGACAAGTTTGGCGATGTGGCAAACATTAAGCGTTATACCGGCCAAGATGAAGTTTACTTGGATCTGCAAAATGGTCGTCTAGATCTAACCTTCGGCAACTCAGATCAACTGTCATTGGCTTTCTTAGATAAGAAAGAAGGTGAGGGCTTTGAATTTAAAGGTAAAGCAGTAACCGACAAAGCCTACATTGGCGAAGGTACGGCGTTAGCACTAAGAAAGCAGGATTCAAAACTGGCGAAACAATTCAATGCCGCGATTGAAGAGATCAGAGCGAACGGTACTTACGACAAGATCGCCGCTAAGTACTTCACGTTTGATATCTATGGCGCTGATTTGTAATTCGTCTAACGCCTAAAAAACTCGAACACCAAAAACAAAAATCCGAGAGCTGTGAGGCTCTCGGATTTTCTAGTTTATGCTGGTGGTGTCAATTCAAGTCACCATCAACTTAGCGTTTTAATATTACGCTTGCTGTTTTTGTAGCTCAGCTTCTTTCGCTTCGTCTTCGATTAGAGAATCAACGATGACTGCACATGCAGCATCACCAGTGATGTTCAGAGCAGTACGGATCATGTCGAAGATACGGTCTAGAGCGAACAACAGAGGTAGACCTTCGATAGGGATACCAGCCGCTAGAAGAACTGCAACCACTAGGAAAGAAGGACCAGGAACACCTGCTTGACCAACTGCACCTAGGGTAGACGTTACGATGATAGCAACGTAAGCACCCATAGAAAGGTCGATGTTGAACAGCTGTGCGAAGAAGATAGCAACTAGGCCGTAGTAAATTGCGTTACCAGACATGTTGATCGTCGCACCAAGAGGCAGAACGAATGAAGCCGTAGAGTTACGAACGCCAAGTTCTTTCTCTACCGTTTCCATTGTTACTGGCAGTGTCGCCATTGAAGATGCTGTTGATAGTGCAACCGCTTGAGGCTTCTTCATCGCCACTAGGAACTTCTTCGCAGAAGTCTTAGTGAAGATTTGAATCATTAGCGGGTAAGCAACAAAGCCGAAGATTAGAATCGCAGCGATGTAAACAACGAACAGTTTGAACACAACCATAAGTGCGCCAAAACCGAATGTACCCACAGCTTCTGCCATTAGGCCGAATACGCCAAGTGGTGCAATGATCATAACCTTGTTGATCATCCAAACCATAGCGTCAACAATCGCGTTTACGCCATTGATGATAGGGTCACGTTTCTCTTTCGCTTGTTTAGAAATCGCAATACCGAAGAATAAGCAGAAAACTAGAATTTGCAGAATGTTTGCTTCATTCAGTGATTGGAAAACGTTGGTCGGGATCATGCCTGTGATGGTTGCCCAGAACGTTGGAAGTTCACCTTTCGCAGCGTATTCAGAAGAGAACATGCCTTCAACGCCAGAAACATCGATACCACGACCTGGTTCGAATATTTCACCCATTACTAGCGCTAGTGCTACAGCAAGTGCAGACGTTAGTGCAAAGTAACCTAGAGTGGTCACGCCCACTTTACCTGCTGATGAGCTGTTGCCTAGACCAGCAGCACCTGAAATTAGGGCAACCGCGACTAGAGGGATAACCAGCATCTTGATCAAATTGATGAAGATAGCACCCAGTGGAGCGAACATAGTTGCGCTGTCACCCATCATCGCACCGACTAGGGTACCGATGATCATTGCAATAACGACTTGAACGCCGATGTTGCTTAGTAAACTCTTTTCTTTTAACACTTCCATAACCTCTGTGCTACTAAATATAAAAATCCCAGAACTACTCACCAATGTACGATGTACCATTGGATTAATATTTCGCGAGAAGTTTTACACGTATCTTTTACATTTATCAATATGAGCAGAGATGAAAGAACACCAAAAAGCAGTAATCAAATGTCATTTGATGATTTTTCACACCAAAGCAAACGTTTGCTTTTTGGTTTGTCATTATTTTTATAAATGGTGGTGATGTTTTGGTGGGGTATTATAGGTGTGCTACAGGTTTGTATGAGGTGTTGTTTTTATCAGAAATTTAACAATTGAGAGGGTTTGGACGTGTTCTCGGAGAAAAACTCCCACAGCGCAAATTATCGCACTAGTGGGAGCCTATTTATTATTTTTGCGTTGCCGCTTTCATTGGCGTAACAAACTCAGCAAGTGCTTTAAGCATTGCTTCTGGTTGTTCAACGTTGTTTTCAATGATTTTCACAACCGCAGAGCCAGAGATAGCACCAGCAGCGCCAGCTTCGATGGCTTCTTTTACTTGCTCAGGAGCAGAGATACCGAAACCAAGCAGTGCTGGTGGCGCATCAAACTTGTTCAAACGGTCAAGTAGGGCTGTCACAGGCATGTTTGCTTTGGTTTCTGCACCCGTTACGCCAGCACGAGAAAGTAGGTAAGTGTAACCACCACCTAGCTCAGAAACCGATTGAAGCGTCTCATCACTTGCTGTTGGTGGAGCAATAAATATTGGGTGAATACCAAACTTCTTAGCTGCAGCAACAAACTCGCCACTCTCGTTGGTTGGTACATCAGCAATCAATACTGAATCGATACCTGCATTAGCACAACGCTCGTAGAAGTTCTCGATACCACGTGCGTACACCAAGTTTGCGTACATCAGTAGGCCGATTGGTAGCTCTGGGTATTTAGCACGAATTTGACCAATAAGATCAAAACACACATCTGGCGTGACTTTAGAATCTAACGCACGAATGTTTGCACCTTGGATTGTCGGGCCATCTGCAAGCGGATCTGAGAATGGAATACCAAGTTCAAGTGCATCAGCACCCGCTTCAACGAGTGTTTCCATGATCTTAAGAGACTGCTGAGGGTTAGGATCGCCAACCGTTACGAATGGTACAAATGCGCCCTGATTCTTTTCAGCTAAGCGAGTGAAGAGTGATTGATAGCGATCCATTATAATGCTCCTTTCTCTTTAAGAATGTCGTGTACAGAGAAGATGTCTTTATCACCACGACCAGATAGATTAACCACTAATAGCTGTTCTTTCTCTGGGTCATCGTGAGCCATTTTAACAGCATGAGCCAAAGCATGAGATGACTCTAGCGCTGCGATAATACCTTCTTTACGTGCAATCAATTGGAACGCTTCTAGCGCTTCGTCGTCGGTCACGTTGTCGTATTCAGCTCGGCCAATAGCATTTAGGTGCGCGTGTTGAGGACCAACTGATGGGAAGTCTAGACCCGCAGATACAGAGTAAGACTCTTCTACTTGACCATTCTCATCTTGCATCAGTGGTGCTTTCATACCGAAGAAGATACCAGTTTTACCGTGTTTAAGCGGCGCGCCGTGTTGGTCGGTATCAATACCTTTACCAGCAGGCTCTACACCGATTAGGCGTACAGACTCTTCTTCAATGAAATCCGCGAACATACCGATAGCGTTTGAACCACCGCCGACACACGCGATAACTGCATCAGGAAGGCGACCTTCACGAGCTAGAATTTGGTTCTTCGTTTCTTCACCAATCATGCGTTGGAAATCACGAACAATCGTTGGGAATGGGTGAGGGCCCGCTGCAGTACCCAATAGGTAGTGCGCGTCTTCATAAGTTGCCGACCAGTCACGTAGCGCTTCGTTACATGCATCTTTTAGCGTTGAAGAGCCAGAATGAACAGGGATAACCTCTGCGCCCATTAGCTTCATACGGAACACGTTCGGGCTTTGACGTTCAACGTCTTTTGCACCCATGTATACACGACACTTAAGACCTAGTAGAGCACACGCTAGAGCCGTTGCCACACCGTGTTGGCCTGCCCCAGTTTCAGCGATGATTTCCTGCTTACCCATACGTTTTGCTAGCAATGCTTGACCAAGTACTTGGTTTGTCTTGTGGGCGCCACCGTGAAGTAGA
>NZ_JBFRNU010000018.1:0-11543 GCF_041471145.1 Vibrio sp. 10N.261.54.A5
AGATTTTACTGGGTGAATAAAATAGGAGTAAATGTTATTTTTAGTAACAAAATTACAAATGTTATAAATAGCGCTCTCAAGTTCAACATAATTCGTAAACATTAAAAAAAAACGCACTTTTGGTGATCAAAAACACAAAAAGGGAGCTTTTGCTCCCTTTTATTTGTTTAGTTAGTTTTTTATCGCAAAAAAAGTTTTCGGTAATTTTTGGTTGTTTGTTCAGCAACCTCTTTCATTGACAGCCCTTTCAGCTGCGCGATATAAGCCGCCACTTCGACTACATATGCAGGCTGATTCTGTTTACCTCGATATGGAATCGGAGCCAAGTATGGCGAATCCGTCTCGATCAGCAACCTATCTAGGGGTAGGTTTTTCACCACATCTTTAAGTTCTGTGGCTTGTTTAAAGGTCACAATACCTGAGATCGAGATATAAAAACCTAACTCCATTGCCGCTTCGGCGAACGCTTGATCTTCAGTAAAGCAATGAATCACACCACCGCACTTCTCTACTCCACCATCGCGTAAAATAGCTAACGTATCTTCACGCGCGTTACGCGTGTGGATGATCAAAGGTTTATTAAGCTCAACAGCCAACTCAACGTGCTGCTTGAACCTGATCTGTTGTAGTTCTGCCGTCTCTGGTTGGTAGTGATAATCTAAACCTGTCTCTCCAATCGCCACAACCTTAGGGTTGCTCGCGTATTCACGCATTGTCTCTAGGCTGAAATCACTTTCAACATCGAGAGGGTGAACGCCACAAGAGGCTTTAACGTTATCAAACGGCGAGATCATCTCGAGCATATTTTCAAACGAATCGAGTGTCACACCGACAGAAAGCAATTGGTCTACATTAGCAGCCTTCGCCTTGTTAACCACATCTTCTACGCTGGTGTGTAAATCTTGGTAATCCAGTTTGTCTAAATGACAGTGGGAATCTACGAACATGTTTCCTCGCAAGTGGCTATCAGCCAATTCATTATGAGTAGCTCCGTATTGAGCCCAGGGTGTTGCTTTAACTGCTCAATCAATGTCAGCAGTTTATTCGATGCTGCATAAGCACTTTGATAAGACATCGCCTCACACAGTGCTTTCGCACTCGGAGTGAAAGCCTGATTCGCCAAACCAAAATGCAGCTTCTGTACATCTGACAATAGATGCCAAAGCCAGCCAAGTTGAATCAAAGGGTCTTTGCTAAGCTCTGTAGAGAACTTTAGCATGTCAGGTTGAGTGCCTTTTATCACATTCACAAAGCCATCGAGCGCTTTTGTTGAAGCTTCAACGCCACCTTGCTCAAACATCGCTTTTGCTTTTAAAGGCGCGTTGTCATTGAGTGCTAAAATATACTGCGGTACCGCTTTGCCCACTTCACCATCTAACCACGCTGATGCTGTCTCTAACTGCGGACTAACCACATTGAATTGCTGACAACGGCTAATAATAGTCGGCATTAAGCGATTACTGTTACGAGTAGACAGAATGAAGATGCACTTGCTTGATGGCTCTTCCAGAGTTTTCAATAGTGCGTTGGAAGCCGATTCGTTCATTGCTTCAGCAGGGTTAAGCAAAATAACGCGCAAACCACCTAACTGAGAAGACTCTTGAGCCCAGCGGTTACTGGCACGCACTTGATCAACCGTGATCGACTTACCTTCTTTCTCGGGTGAGATCACATGAAAATCAGGATGACTGCCCGACTTCATTAACTCACAGCTGTGGCAAAACCCGCACGACTCGCTTTCATAGTTCGTGCACATCAATGCGTCGGTAAGTTGGCTAATCAAAGCATCAACGCCGAGCCCTTCCGGTGCATTAACAATCACAGAGTTAGGAAAACGCTCCGCATCGAGACTTTTTTTCCACTCACTCCATACCGGTGTGAGCCAAGAATACACTTCAGCCATGACTACCTACTGTTTGTCGAGCCAAGCAGTTAGCGCGACTTTAATATCAGCGGCTACTTGCTCAATTTCTTGCTGCGCGTTAATCACAAGTACAGAATCATCTTGTTCTGCAATTTCTAGATAGCGCTCACGCGTACGGTCGAAAAATGAGATGTCCATCTTTTCAATTCTATCAAGCTCACCACGGCCTCTAGCACGCTCTAGCCCTACTCTAGGGTCTAGGTCCAAATATAGCGTTAGATCGGGTTTAAAGCCGCCTAGCGTGGTTGCTTTCAGTGATTCCATAGTCGTGCGCGCAATCTGGCGACCACCACCTTGGTATGCCTGTGAAGACATATCATGACGATCACCCAATACCCATTGACCATTGGCGAGTGCCGGCTTGATGACGTTCTCGACTAATTGAACACGTGCTGCATACATCAACAGCAATTCAGTCATGTCTTGAAGCTTCTCGCCTTCGTGCTCTTCTTTAACCAATGAACGCATCTTTTCAGCTAAGACAGTACCACCCGGCTCGCGAGTATTAACAATATCTTCAACACCCGATGCTTTTAATGTCTCAACGATGGCATTGATTGCTGTGCTTTTGCCAGCGCCTTCAAGGCCTTCAACCACGATAAATTTCGACTGATTCATAATTATTTCTTTATCTGTTTTTTCTTAATTGCTTTAAGTAAGCTCGCACTGCACGGTTATGCTCAGTCAAACTCTTTGAAAATACGTGACCACCTGTTCCACTCGCAACGAAATACAAGTAGTTGCTCTTCTCTGGATTCAACGCCGCGTTGATAGACGCTTTGCCTGCCATAGCGATAGGTGTCGGTGGCAAGCCACTCATTGTATAGGTGTTGTAAGGCGTTGGCGTGCGTAAGTCTTTCTTACGGATGTTGCCATCGTAGCTGTCACCCATGCCATAGATAACCGTTGGGTCAGTTTGCAAACGCATACGCTTGTTTAGACGGTTAACAAACACTGAAGAAACACGCTCACGTTCTGACGCAACAGCGGTCTCTTTCTCAATGATAGATGCAAGAATTAACGCTTCGTATGGCGATTTAAGAGGCAGCTTATCCGCTCGATTTTCCCACTCTTCATTCACCACGTTCATCAGATCTCGGTGGGCACGTTTCAACAAATCTAAATCCGTTGTGCCATAGGTGTAGTGGTATGTTTCCGCTAAGAAAAGACCTTCTAGCTTTTCATTTTCGATACCAAGCTTTTGTGCGATCTCTTTTTCAGAAACGCCATCCAATGTCTGTTGAATGAATTCGTTGTCTTTTAGCTGAACAAGCCATTCGTCAAAACGACTGCCTTCAACAAAGGTAATAGTAAACTGGTGTTCTTTCCCTTCCACAAGCACCTGTAGCGCTTGCTCTAAGGTTAAACCCGGTTCAAGCAGGAAAGTACCCGCTTTTACGTCTACAAGCTCAGGATGTAACTTACGGATTAATTTCTCGTAAGGAGAAGCCTCAAACAGCCCCTCGTTAATCAACTGGGCTAGAACGCGGTTAAAGCTGCTACCTGAAGCAACAGTCACGACTTGTGGTTTTTCTAATTGAATAACTTGTTTCAGGTTATCTTGCGCTTGGTTGTAAACATAAAAACCAACAGCACCGGCTGCAATTAAGCACAAGATAATAAAAATAAATAACTTTTTGATCACGAGTTTAGTTGTCCTTGAAGGCTACGAGTAATGGTTCCAATGTTAAATTGGGTATCACTAATACGGGTAACTGGGGCAACCCCTAAAATGGAGTTTGTCATGAAAACCTCATCAGCTTGCATGAGTTGAGATAAGCAGTAGTCACTAATTGTAACGGAAAGTTCAGCCTGATTCAGCGCGGTTAACACTTGCTTACGCATAACCCCCGCGACACCACTTTGAGTGAGTTGAGGTGTGTATATCGACTGACCTTTGCGCCAGAACAGATTGGCCATGGTGGTTTCAATCACATTGCCCGATATATCAAGAACCACACCATCCACTTCATTAGCTTGATCCATTTCATCTTTCATCAAAATCTGCTCAAGGCGATTATTGTGCTTATGGCCAGCCAGTAGTGGGCTCAAACCTAGCGCTTGATGGCAGATACCGAGTTCAACACCGGAGTCTTGCCACGCTGAATAATGGCTTGGGTAATCAAAGGTACTGATGGTGATTGTCGGCTTGGCGATATTCTTGGTACTGTAGCCACGCCCACCCGCTCCACGACTAACGTGCAGCTTGATCCCTGCTTTTTGATTATGAGGTTTGTTGGCGTTATGGAGCTTCTTTGAACCATCAAGGCTCTTTGTGCCATGAAGAGCGTTATGTTGGATGTGTTGAAGCGCAGTATCGAGCCAAAGACTAACAACATCCCAATCAAGAGCAGAAATGCGTAGCGCTTTAAGGCACTCGTCGACACGGTGCTGATGATCGTGAAGATGTTGTATCTCACCATCACTCACGAGCATTGTCGTAAAACAGCCGTCTCCGTACTGAAACGAGCGATCCAAAATATCGATAGTTTGCTGGCTTTCTCCATCAACCCAAAACATGTTTTTCCCCATAAAAAGAAACGGCTCAATGCTAAAGCATCAAGCCGTTTAAAAACAAGTCTAATTGTGACTATCTACGAGTGTTTACGTCTTTAATAAGATGATTAAATCTTTTTGAAGATCAAACAGCCGTTTGTACCACCGAAACCGAATGAGTTACATGCAGCATATTCCATGTTACTAACTTCACGCGCAGTGTGAGGTACTAAGTCAATATCTAAGCCTTCTTCAGGATCATCTAGGTTGATTGTTGGTGGAACAATTTGGTCAACCAGAGACATAGCCGTGATGATAGCTTCAGCAGAACCAGCAGCACCTAGAAGGTGGCCTGTCATTGATTTCGTAGAAGAAACCAATACTTGCTTGCTGCCTGCTTCGCCAAGAGCACGCTTGATGCCCTTAACTTCCGCTACGTCACCTGCAGGAGTCGAAGTACCGTGTGCGTTTACATAACCGATTTGTTCACCAGT
Organism: Vibrio sp. 10N.261.54.A5; assembly: GCF_041471145.1. NCBI lineage: Bacteria > Pseudomonadati > Pseudomonadota > Gammaproteobacteria > Vibrionales > Vibrionaceae > Vibrio > Vibrio sp. 10N.261.54.A5. The sequence goes on from NZ_JBFRNU010000018.1 coordinate 4,915, forward strand.
AATGCCAGCATCACGCATAGCCGCTTCCATTGCTAGTGCGCCACCTGAGCCATCTTCACTTGGAGATGTCATGTGGTAAGCGTCACCCGACATACCGAAGCCAACTAGCTCACAGTAAATCTTAGCGCCACGAGCTTTCGCATGTTCGTACTCTTCAAGAACCATCATGCCTGCACCGTCGCCAAGAACGAAGCCATCACGGCCTTTGTCCCATGGACGAGAAGCTTTTTGAGGCTCATCGTTACGAGTAGAAAGTGCTTTAGCCGCACCAAAACCGCCCATACCTAGTGGAGTTGATGCTTTTTCAGCACCACCCGCTAGCATTGCGTCTGCATCGCCGTATGCAATCATACGAGCCGCGTGACCAATGTTATGTAGGCCAGTCGTACATGCAGTAGAAATCGCGATGTTTGGACCGCGTAGGCCACGCATGATAGACATGTGACCAGCAATCATATTCACGATCGTCGACGGTACGAAGAACGGGCTGATCTTACGAGGGCCTTTTTCAGTTAGAGCTTGGTGACCGGCTTCGATCAAACCAAGACCACCAATACCAGAACCGATAGCAACACCCACACGTGGAGCGTTTTCTTCAGTAATAGTTAGGGCTGAATCATCTAAAGCTTGAATACCTGCTGCGACGCCGTACTGGATGAACAAGTCCATCTTACGAGCATCTTTTTTAGTCATATACTCTTCGCAGTTAAAGTCTTTAACTAGACCTGCAAAACGAGTTGAGAAATTGGTTGCATCAAAATGATCGATATTAACGATACCACTTTGACCAGCTAGCAGGGCTTTCCAAGAAGATTCTACAGTGTTGCCTACCGGTGACAACATACCCATGCCAGTGACAACTACACGACGCTTGGACACGATTTTACACTCCGGGGATTGAGGTGATTTAAGATGAGGATAGATGAGTTAGATAAAACACAGGCGGTCGAGGTGACCGCCTGGGAGAGATTATTACTGAGCGCTAGTTACGTAATCGATAGCTGCTTGAACAGTAGTAATTTTCTCAGCTTCTTCATCTGGGATTTCAGTGTCGAATTCTTCTTCTAGAGCCATTACTAGCTCTACTGTGTCTAGAGAATCTGCACCTAGGTCATCAACGAAAGAAGCTTCGTTTTTAACTTCAGCTTCGTCTACACCTAGCTGTTCAACAATGATTTTCTTTACGCGTTCTTCGAGGTTGCTCATTTTTTCTTTTCCTTTACAGAGTTCGCTTTATGCGATGTTTTCCGTAGTTTATTCAATCTATTGAAAGTTGCAAGGTCAACTTTTCTGGTCAAACCACAATTTTCACGATTTTAACCGAAATTACGTATGATCTTGACTTAAATCATGCACAAATGTTGCACATAATTTACACCATGTACATACCGCCATTGACGTGAAGTGTTTCACCTGTGATATAAGCTGCCGCAGGTGACGCCAAAAATACCACAGCTTCAGCGATTTCGCGAGGGTCACCTAGTCGACCTGCTGGTACATTAGCCAAAGTTGCTGCACGTTGGTCATCATTTAGCGCTTTAGTCATGTCTGTTTCGATAAAACCAGGCGCTACAGTGTTTACTGTAATGCCACGAGACGCAACTTCACGAGCCATTGATTTAGTAAAGCCAATTACACCAGCTTTTGCAGCTGCGTAGTTAGCTTGACCAGCGTTACCCATAGTACCAACTACAGAACCAACGTTAACAATACGGCCTTGACGCTTCTTCATCATGCCACGCAATACAGCTTTAGACATGCGGAAAATAGGCGTTAGGTTAGTATCAATGATGTCGTTCCACTCATCGTCTTTCATACGCATAAGTAGGTTATCACGAGTGATACCAGCGTTGTTAACTAGAATGTCAATCGCACCGAATTCATCGTTGATGGTTTTCAGTGTAGCAGCAATTGAGTCAGTATCCGTTACATTAAGAGCAAGACCTTTACCGTTCTCACCAAGGTACTCGCTGATTGCAGCTGCGCCGCCTTCAGATGTCGCAGTACCGATAACTTTAGCACCACGCTCAACTAAAAGTTCAGCGATTGCACGACCGATACCACGGCTTGCGCCTGTAACTAGTGCAACTTTGCCTTCTAAATTCATCATAACTTCTCTATTAAGTGGTTATTTACTTAGCAGCTTCTAGTGATGCAGTATCATTAACTGCAGCAGCTGTCATAGTTTTTACGATTCGTTTTGTTAGACCAGTAAGAACTTTACCAGGGCCTAATTCAAGTAGCTTCTCAACGCCTTGCTCATTCATCGCTTGTACACCTTCAGTCCAACGAACTGGGCTGTATAGCTGACGAACAAGTGCGTCTTTAATTTTTGCAGGGTCTGTTTCAGCAATAACATCAACGTTATTGATAACAGGCAATGCTGGCGTGTTGAACTCTAGAGCTTCTAGAGCCACCGCTAGCTTGTCTGCTGCTGGTTTCATCAGTGCACAGTGAGACGGCACAGAAACAGGTAGCGGAAGTGCACGCTTAGCGCCCGCTTCTTTACAAAGTGCACCAGCACGCTCTACTGCCGCTTTGTTACCCGCGATAACAACTTGGCCAGGAGAGTTAAAGTTAACTGGAGACACAACTTCGTCTTGCGCAGCTTCTTCACACGCTTTAGCAATCGCTTCATCGTCTAGACCGATGATTGCGTACATTGCACCAACACCTGCAGGAACCGCTTCTTGCATCAGTTGACCACGTAGTTCAACCAGCTTGATCGCTTCTTTAAAGTCGATAACGCCGGCACATACAAGTGCAGAATATTCACCTAGGCTGTGACCTGCTAGATTTACAGGTTGCTCTAGGCCAAGCTCTTGCCATACACGCCAAATTGCAACAGACGCTGTTAATAGAGCCGGTTGAGTGCGAAAAGTTTCATTTAGATTTTCTACAGGACCATCTTGAACCAATGCCCATAGATCGTAACCAAGTGCTTCTGAAGCTTCAGCAAATGTCTTTTTAACAACATCATACTGTTCGCCTAGGTCAGCAAGCATACCGATAGCTTGAGAGCCTTGGCCTGGGAATACGATAGCAAATTTGCTCATTGTAATTTTCCTTTAAGCAAAGCAAAAAATTGAATAAGGCACATAAGTTATGTGCCTTGTTTGTTGATTATCGCTTGGGGTTAGAATTTAACTAACGCAGAACCCCAAGTGAAGCCGCCGCCAAATGCTTCAAGTAGAAGCGTTTGACCACGTTTAATTCGCCCGTCGCGAACAGCCTCATCAAGGGCCGTTGGTACGGTAGCTGCCGACGTATTGCCATGCTTATCAAGAGTAATCACAACTTGGTCAAGCGACATCGTCAGCTTTTTAGCGGTTGCCGAGATAATACGGTAATTCGCTTGGTGTGGAACTAACCAATCAAGCTCTGACTTATCCATATTGTTCGCCGCTAATGTGTCTTTAACTAGCTTAGAAAGCTGAGTTACCGCCACTTTAAATACTTCGTTGCCCGCCATGTGCAGCCATTTGTCTGCATCACCGCCACGCTCTGGTACTTCTAAGCTTAGAAGCTCACCGTATTTACCGTCAGAGTAAATATGAGTAGACAAAATACCTGGCTCTTCGCTTGCGCCTACAACCACCGCGCCTGCTGCATCACCAAATAGGATGATAGTAGAGCGGTCAGTCGGATCACAGGTTTTTGACAGTGCATCCGCACCAATTACCAAAACGTTCTTACACATGCCAGTCTTGATGTGTTGATCAGCAACAGACAGTGCGTAGACAAAACCAGAACACGCTGCAGCCAAATCAAACGCAGGGCAGCCTTTGATACCAAGCTTGCCTTGTACCTGACATGCCGAAGACGGGAATGTGTGGCTACTGCTGGTTGTCGCAACGATGATTAAATCAATCTCTTCTTTGTCGATACCTGCCATTTCAATGGCATTTTCAGCAGCGTAAAACGCCATATCAGCAACGGTTTCGTTTTCCGCTGAAATACGACGCTCTTTAATACCCGTTCTAGCAACGATCCACTCATCGCTAGTCTCTACCATTTTCTCTAAGTCTGCGTTAGTACGCACCTGAGATGGCAAGTAGCTGCCAGTACCTAAAATTTTGCTATACATGAAGACTAATAATGCCTCTCGAGTAAAACCGCTTCCAAACGATCGCTAATGCGGCTGGGGACTTGTCGTTTGACCTCGTGTACTGCTTCACCAATCGCGTTGACGACTGCAGACACATCAGCACTTCCATGACTTTTAATGACAATGCCGCGCAATCCTAACAAACTTGCGCCGTTATACTGGTCGGGGTTCAAGGTTTTTAATTCAGTAAATAGCTCAGAAAACAGCATTCTGGCTATCCAACCCTTTATTGTTGAAGCCATCATGCGCGTTTTTAGCTTATCAATAAAGAGCTGAGCCGTACCTTCGCACGTTTTTAAGCAGACATTGCCCACAAAACCATCACATACGACGACATCAGCAGCATCTTGAAGTAATTGATTACCTTCAATATAGCCTATGAAGTTCACAGACTGAGTATTAGACAACATTTCAGCGCATCGTTTTACAAGGTCATTGCCTTTAATTTCTTCTGCACCGATATTCAAGATAGCGACACGTGGTGCGCGACCTAAATGTTGTTCTGCTAATGCACTGCCCATGACAGCAAACTGAAACAGTGAATCTGCGTCACTAGAAACGTTCGCCCCTAAATCAAGCATCCATGTGCGATTTCCGGATGCAGTAGGCAAAGCTGAAACCAATGCAGGCCTATCAATACCGGGAAGAAGCTTGAGTCTGAAACGGGATAAAGCCATCAGTGCGCCAGTGTTACCACCACTCACACAAGCATCAGCCTGTGATTCGGCAACCAGATCGATAGCGGCACGCATAGAGCTACCCTGACTATTACGTAAGGCTAGTGAAGGTTTTTCAGAATTGGAAATGACTCGATCACAATGCTGGATACTCAAACGAGAATCAGGCATTCGACCTAATGAAGATAATTGAGATGTGATCGCGTTTCGATCACCTATTAGAATGACTTTTAGCTCTGGGAAATACGACAGTGCCTGCACGGCGGCAGGCACTGTTACACGAGGACCGAAGTCCCCGCCCATTGCATCAAGCGCAACGGTTAGATTTTGCAAAGGTCAACCTTACTTGTTGATAACCTTTTTGCCGCGGTAGAAACCTTCGGCAGTCACGTTGTGACGTAGGTGAGTTTCACCTGAAGTTGCGTCTACAGAAAGTGCAGCTGTAGTTAGCGCATCGTGTGAACGACGCATGCCACGCATTGAACGTGATTTCTTGCTCTTTTGTACGGCCATTGACCCTACTCCTATGTAAATTCTTAAAGAAGCAATTACTTCTTTAAGCTTTTTAAAACATCAAATGGATTCGGCTTTTTGTCTTCCTCAATTTCTTCAGGAAGTTCACCAAACACCAAGTTATTTGAGTTAACGCTACATTTCGCATCGTCGTGCATTGCTATTTGTGGCAATCCAAGGATGAACTCGTCTTCAACTAATTGAATCAGGTCTAACTCACCGTACTCGTTCAGATCTACCAAATCGTACTCTTCCGGTGCTTCCTCTTCACTTTTCTCACTGTAAACAGGAGTATAAGTAAATTGGACATCGCACTCATGTGCGAAAACCTCATTACAACGTTGACACTCTAAATCGACTTCGACGTTAGCTTTACCAGAGATAACGACTAATCGTTGTTCATCAAGCCCAAATGACATTGAGACTTGCGCGTCACGTTTTACGCCTTCAGTTGCTTCAGTTAAACGCTTCAAAAGACTGACCTGAATGATACCATCCATATCGAGTCGTTTTTGAGCCGTTCTTGCCGGATCAACTGTACGCGGTATTTTTTCCTTTTGCATAGGGCGCGAATCTTATCTTCCAAATCGTGTTTAGTCAAAGGAAATGGCAAAAAAAATGTACTTTCCTGCCTTTCCTATTCAGAGCATTATGAATAGCAGGACAAGTTACGTTATCCTGAGATAAATGCTTCCTTGAATTGTAAATTAAAATGAGAAATTACCAACTAGTTTTAGCCTCTACATCACCATTTAGGCAAGAGATCCTCAAAAAACTACAGTTAAGCTTCATTACAGCCAAGCCAGACTGCGATGAAACGCCGCTTCCAGAAGAGACACCACAACAGTTGGTGATGCGCCTTGCTGAGACCAAAGCTAAGTCTTGTGTTGTGGAGCAACCTAGCTTAGTCATCGGTTCTGATCAGGTTTGTGTGATTGATGGAGAGATCATAGGTAAGCCTCACACTCGAGAAAAAGCGATCGAGCAGTTATCTCGTCAAAGCGGCAAGAGCATTACTTTTTATACTGGGCTTTCGGTTTGGAACAACGAGACCAATGAAGCTGACACGCGTCTCGACACCTTTGTTGTGCATTTCCGCGATTTAACTAAGCAACAGATCATGAGTTATGTCGAGAAAGAACAACCTTATTACTGCGCGGGCAGTTTTATGTGTGAAGGGTTAGGCATCGCGTTGTTTAAACAGATGGAAGGTAAAGATCCAAATACTTTGATCGGCTTACCGCTGATCGATCTAGTCGATATGTTAGAAGCGCAAGGAATGGGTGTACTATAACGGATACGCTCTCTTTGTTAGAGATTCCCTACTCCTT
>NZ_JBFRNU010000019.1:0-113613 GCF_041471145.1 Vibrio sp. 10N.261.54.A5
AAAGATCAACACGCCCTAGTCAATCACCCGAATAAAAAAAGGCTCACATTTCTGTGAGCCTTTGTCGTATTTAGGAGGGTCCAAATCAATGGACTGTGTCATGGCTAATGTCAAGCAAGCGGTAAGTCTGCAACCACCTGGTTGAACGTGATACGAGCATTCTGAGCTTGCTCAGATAACTCGATCTTTTTCGCTTGTGCGGCACTAAGATTACTCTCGGCCTGCTCAAGTGCTTGTTGTAGATTCTCTGGTAACTCGTGAGTTTCCATTTGTGAACCTTGTTCTAACACATAAGCGCGAATTTCTTTCTTCACTGCGGCAAGTTCTGTGTAAGCAACACGCTCAAGTTCTGCGGCTTCTTGCGCAGCATCTTTTTCTTTCTCAAATTGAGCCAGTGCCATACCTTCAGCAGACCAAGGGTCCATGTCTGGCAGTTCTTCGATGTTGATCGTTGGCTCGATATACGCATCTTGATGGCGTAGGTCGAGGTTAGTCGCACGAACCGCTGAAATCATCAGCATCACAGAGATAGCAAGCAGTGGTAAGCCACCAACAATCGCCGCCGTTTGTAGCGTACTTAGACCGCCTAAGAACATTAGAATCGTTGGTAAGAACGACAGAGTAAATGCCCAGAACATACGGTTCCAGCGCATTGGCTCTTCGGTCACGTTGTTTTGTACAACAGACGCTAGGATGTATGAGATAGAGTCAAATGTTGTTGCCGTGAAAATGATACACAGCATTGTAAATACAGCGATAACCAGCGTGCTCATTGGCAATTGTGCAAGCATCGAGAAGATAGCTTTGGTTGCGCCTTCCGCATTCAAAATGGCAACGACATCTAGCTCACCAGAAAGCTGCAGTGATAGGCCGTAGTTACCTAAGATCATGAAGAACAGGAAACAACCTAGAGAACCAAAGAAGATCGACCCTGACACCATTTGTTTGATGGTTCTGCCGCGAGAGATACGCGCAACAAACAGACCCATACTCGGTGCAAATACTAGCCACCATGCCCAGTAGAAAATCGTCCAGTCTTGTGGGAAGTGAGTGTTTTCGAATGTACCGTAACCACCAAATGGTTCAGCCCACGTTGCCATCACGAAGAAGTTAGACAGTAGACGACCAATTGAGTCTAAGCCTGTTTCTAACATGAAGATTGTTGGACCCGCGATCAGAACGAAAGCCAGTAGACCCATCGCACCCCAGAAGTTGATGTTACTTAGGATCTTGATGCCTTTTTCCAATCCAGCATAAGATGAGTAAGCAAAAATCGCAGTACACACTAAAAGCACCATCACTTGCGTTAGGTTATTTTTAGGTAGACCAAATAGGTGATTTAGACCTTCAGTGATCAGAGGAGCGGCTAAACCTAATGTTGTTGCAGCGCCGCCTAATAGACCGAAAATGAATAGGATATCAACGATCTTTCCTGGTACGCCTTTACTACGGTGTTCACCAAGAACAGGCATTAATGCGCTTGAAATCTTTAGAACAGGTTGTTTACGTACGTAGAAGAAGTAAGCGATAGGAATTGCCGGGATTAGGTAGATAGACCATGCGATTGGTCCCCAGTGGAATAGGCCGTAGGTCGCAGCCCAGCGTACTGCTTCTTCACTGCCAGGTTCTAGTTGGAAAGGCGGTGATTGGTAGTAGTAAGCCCACTCAATACAGCCCCAATACAAGATACTTGCACCGATACCGCCACAAAATAGCATGGCAGCCCATGATGCAGTTTTAAACTCAGGCTCTTCATCAGCTTCGCCCAGTTTAATTTGTCCCATATCACTGAATACTACGTACACCATAAATGCACAGGCTGCGAGACCTAGAGCAAGATACAGGAATCCGAGTTGATCAGTCATGAATGTTTTCGCAACCGCAATCCAGTCTGCGCCCTGTGCAGGGAACAAAATGAGCGGGAAAACTATCGTGAGTAGGAGTGCTATAGCACCAAAAAAGGTTGGCTTATCGATAAGCTCAAAAGTGTTTTTCACGAGTATTATTCCATTAAAATGAGAGCGGAATTATGGAATGAACTCGTTTTTTAGACCTAATCGGGTCTATTGTCGTAACGATAAATCGCTTTTATTCTAGAGAATGCGATAGGTTGGCAAGGCTAAATGAGTGCGAGAAGAATACCGCCTACGGTTGCCGCTGCGGACAGGTATTGCCCCGCTGAATAAGAACTATCATCTTCTTCTTCAATCTTATCTGGGTGATCCATACCCAAGGCACCATGAGCGAATGACTCAACTTTATCGGTAACTGTCGCGTTTTCTGCTTCGACTTTCTTCGCTTCTTTATCAATTTCTTTTAGGGCAGATAAGAGTGCTTTGCCTTCATCAGAAAGCCTAACCGTATTTTGCTCAACCTTAAGCGGTGTAGGCTTTTCAGCTTCGTTAGCTGAACTCTTAGCGTTCATCTGCGAAGGCGAATACAGCTGAGTATTACTCGTTCCTACTGGCGTCATATAGCTCTCCTTACCTATCCTTAAATATAGTATCGGCAGAGGTGTGAAAAACTTGTGCAATTAATCATCGATAGTGATGTTTTTTTATTCGCACATTACATTTTCGTCTGCTTGGTTAAATCGTCTATTTACTAAGCAAGTCTTGTGCCGATAAGAATGTTTGATTTTAGATAGAGTTAGGATGAATGACGGGAACGTGATCAAGTTGTGACGATGGGCTAATTATCTAGGATTAGCCCATCGACTCTTTAGCTTAGAAGAGTGGATCAACAGATCCTACTCACACTCTAGGCTAGCGCTACGTTTTGACAGATGCTTGTATGCCTTCATTCGGTTCTCTTTCTTTACAAAGCGAGCCGGCGGCGAAAGCACTTCAAGCTGATAATCACCGCTATCCGATGACATCGCTTCAACCGGGCTGATGATGGCGATTTTTAAATCAGGGTTACGACGTAGAATTGATGCCGCCGTCCCTAAACCACCCTCGGTGTGGAACTTGCCAGCCACGTGAATCACTTGTTTATCAGGGTTTGATGCTAGGTAATCCACAATCGACTCAGCCATGGTTTCGTCCCAGGTAACCTGAGCGGCAAACTGCTTTTCTGTTTGCTCTGGCGTACCGTGATGCATAGAAGCCATGAACTTTTCTTTGTAAGGGCTATCGCCAGTATCCACTTCGGCAGCAATCCATTGGCGTTGCTCGGTCGATAATTGGTCTAGGTAAGGCAATCCTTTACGGCCAATACACTGCACGAATGGCTTTGGTGCATTTGCCGCAATAACATCGACGTCGTTGGCTTTTGCGAACTCAACTAACGCGCGGTAATCACTTTCGTAATTTGGCCAAGCTGCCGCTTGAGACATGAGAATTTGTTCGCCAATTTCGCCGTTTAAGTATTGGTCAAGTGTGGCTTGGTGCTCTCGAGTGAACTGTTCCATTGAAAGCGCAATGTTTGATGTTGCGTTGCGGCGCGCTTTTAAGAAGTCGGTTTGGAAGCGGTGAATGGCAGAATGCGTGTGCCATTCGCCAATTAGAACCACATCAGCGTCAATCAGCTGCTCGGGTAATGCATCGAGAGAAAGTGTTTCGCCTTGTGGAGAAGCGAACTGGTAGTCATAGAATGTGGAAACGGATTCCGTTTGAGCCACTTTTTGAGAAGTGTCTTTTGCAGGTTGACTAGCACAAGCCGTGAGAAGAGTAGCTAATCCGATAAGAATAATACGTTGCATGAAATGCCTCCTTGAAGAACACGCATACTAAAGGAGGCAAGATAAGATTTCAATGCAAACGATAATCAATATCAATTAAATTTGTTTGCGGTACACTCGCAGCATAAAGTCAGCTTCACAGTTGAATTGCTCTACCTCGGTGAGTTGTAGTTTAAACTCTTCACTCGCCTTCCAAGCAAACGGCGTCATCTGTAGCAGGTCGAATGCATCTGACCCCGATAGTTCCATCATATAGTTTAGTTGCTCTTGATGCTCAAGCGTAAAACCTTCGATCACTTCTGGATCTTCGTCGTGCAAGCGAACGCCATCATAAATTGCATCACGCAGTTGATACAGGTGTCGGCTAGCTGGTGTCACGGTGATCACCACACCATTATCTTTGATGGTGCGTTGTAACTCTTCAGCCTTGCAAGGCGCGTAAATGCGTAGAATTCCGTCTAAGCTGTTTTCAGCAAAGGGTAGGCGATGGCTTGATGCAACTGAGAAGTCGACAGCAGGGTAGCGTTTAGCGGCGTATTTGATAGCAATCTTAGAAATGTCTAGGCCAAAAGTAGCCCCTTTCTTTTCTTGAAGATTCACAGCAATTTCGTTGGTGTAATAACCTTCGCCACAACCAATATCCAATAGGCTAGGCGTCTCTTCTGGTAGATAGCGAGAACACAACGTCACCACCGCTTGGCGCATTGGGTCATAGTGGTTACCTTCAAGGAAGCGACGACGTGCCTGCATCATCTCTTTGTTGTCACCTGGATCTTTTGAGCGTTTGTGGTGCGCAGGCATCAAATTGACGTAGCCTTCTTTCGCTAGGTCGAACTGATGGTTCTTTTCACACTTAAACGTACGATCGTTTTGAGATAAAGGTTGGTGACACAAAGGGCATTGGTAAGTCATGGAGACCTCTAAAGGAGAATAGACAGCGCAAGTGTAACGAGCTAAAACCAAAAAGTAAAAGAGCGACATAAAGCCGCTCAAAAATCGTTTTTTATAACTGTATTTATACGGTTATTGGGCACTAATCACCGTAATCAGTTGGTGGCTTTCGCCAGGCTGTAGCGTTTTGCCTGCTTCTAGGCTTGGTGCGTGCAGTGTTGATTCTACACACATCATGGTTAGGTAACCGTCGTCTTGCATGTCGCCCATAGCTGTTGCGCCTTCCGCCCACGGGTTCCACAATACTGCAGAGTTATGACCGTGGTTTTCAACGGTTAGCGTGCGATCCAGCTTTTTGTCAGCAACAAAGATTTGCGCTTCTGGTTGCGTGTAAACGCGGTCAATTGTGTCAGTCAGTGCTAGCTCAGAACCACCTTGGCAGATCTTGCCACCTTGCAGGCTATCAATGTACTCAGCACCCATACCGGTTGTGGTTGTGTTGTGAATATCGCCAACATTTAGGTAAGTGTGTAGTGCACCAGAGAAAGTCCATGGCTGAGAATCAGTGTTCTTCACGTCCAGCGTTACTTTTAGTTGTTCGCCGATCTCAACATTCAAGCGAGCATCAAACTGATGAGGCCATACTGCTAGCGTCTCTTCGCTTGGCTTCAGACCTAAGCTAACAATCACGCCAGCTTCGCTTTCACGGTGTTCAACCAATTGCCATTCACTTGAACGGGCAAAACCATGTGCTGGTGCTGCAATGCGACCAAACCAAGGCCAACATACTGGAATACCACCACGCAGAGCCGTTTTACCATCGAACTTAGCTTGTTGGCTCATCCAAATTAGGTCTTCTTGACCTTGCGGTTGGAATGACACCACATGGCCGCCAAACAGTGAAATCGCTGCGTTTGCTTTATCGTGGATAACGCGAACCAGTTTTACACCTTCGTGTTCAACGATAGTGACGTTGTCAGAAAGTACCGCCAGTGCAGGTAGAGTAGATAAATCCATTACATGATCCTTCTAAGGAAATTGAATTCAAATGCTGACTAGAGTGATGCTTGTGTTTTCATGAGTAACAAGCAGAGTCAGTATTAGAATTGAATTTTGCGTTTGGGCTATCTTGATGAGCTTAGACAGACGCGGTTTAAAAGATAGCAGGCATTAAAAAGGCGACACTAAGGTCGCCTTTTTCAAAGTCTGCTCAAAACAGTCTTCGCTAATGCTTATCTAAAGCGATTTCTAAAAAGAAATTACTTAGAGATGTGAGCGATTAGGTCAAGAACTTTGTTTGAGTAACCGATTTCGTTGTCGTACCAAGATACAACTTTAACGAATTTGTCAGTTAGAGCAACACCAGCTTTAGCATCGAATACTGAAGTTTGAACTTCACCGATGAAATCTTGTGATACTACTTGGTCTTCAGTGTAACCAAGAACGCCAGCCATTTCGCCTTCAGAAGCTTCTTTCATTGCAGCACAAATTTCTTCGTAAGATGCAGCTTCTTTTAGGTTAACTGTTAGGTCAACTACAGATACGTTAGCAGTTGGTACACGGAAAGCCATACCAGTTAGAAGGCCGTTTAGTTCTGGAAGAACAACGCCTACAGCTTTAGCAGCACCAGTTGAAGATGGGATGATGTTTTGAGAAGCACCACGGCCACCGCGCCAGTCTTTAGCAGAAGGGCCATCTACAGTTTTTTGAGTTGCTGTAGTAGCGTGAACTGTAGTCATAAGACCAGACTCAATGCCCCACTTATCGTTAAGTACTTTAGCGATAGGTGCAAGACAGTTAGTAGTACAAGAAGCGTTAGAAACGATGTCTTGACCAGCGTAAGATGCTTGGTTAACGCCCATTACGAACATTGGAGTTGCATCTTTAGAAGGACCAGTAAGAACTACTTTCTTAGCGCCAGCAGTGATGTGCTTACGTGCAGTCTCGTCAGTTAGGAAAAGACCAGTTGCTTCAGCAACTACGTCTACGTCGATAGCATCCCACTTAAGGTCTTCTGGGTTACGCTCAGCTGTAACACGTACAGTTTTACCGTTAACGATTAGGTTACCGCCTTCAACTTCAACAGTACCGTTGAAACGGCCGTGAGTTGAGTCGTACTTAAGCATGTATGCCATGTACTCTACGTCGATTAGATCGTTAATACCTACTACTTCGATGTCTGCACGCTCTTGAGCTGCGCGGAATACGAAACGGCCGATACGGCCAAAACCGTTAATACCTACTTTGATAGTCATTGTAGTTGCTCCACAACTTAATTTCTGATTAAAGATAACTGGTAGTAAAATTACAGAATCCAGTATACATCTGCAATAGATAATCCGACTTAACTTGTTTAATGTCAAAAAAAAGCGACGCTTTTCTTAACAATTGGGTGTAAGTGATTGAAAATTGACCATTGCAAGTGGCTCTGTACCCTTCCAGTTGGGTAAAATACCCCTAAATGATGATTCACTTATGAGTGTATATGTACAATGTTTCCTGGTGAGAAAGTATGTGCTACAAAACGACTCATATGCAAGCCTTTATAGAAAAAAGTAAATATAATAACTGAGAATGTGGAGAGATATTAACGTGATTCAAAAGGGAGGAAATATGATAAAGCCTGATGAATACTGGCGTGAGCGCCTAACGGACGACGAATTTTCAGTGTGTCGTGAGCGTGGTACTGAAGCCCCATATAGCGGCAAGTTACTGCACAACCATAAGACTGGCGTCTATAGCTGCACATGCTGTGAAAGCCCTTTGTTTCTGTCGGATAACAAATATGACTCTGGGTGTGGTTGGCCAAGCTTTGATGCCCCAGTGAATGATGAAGCAGTACGCTATATAGAAGATCTAAGTCACGGAATGAAGCGTGTAGAGATCCGTTGTACCGCCTGTGATAGCCATTTAGGTCACGTTTTTCCAGATGGCCCGAAGACCACAGGTGAACGGTTCTGTGTTAATTCAGTGTCGTTAATTTTCAACAAAAATGACGAAAGTACGAAATAACTTGTAACTATTGTCTAATCCTTACAGGTCGCATTTGTCGATTTAGGAATGCTGAAACGCCCAAGATTTCAGATTTAACTCTAGTACAAATAAAAACAGCTACCAAAAAGGTAGCTGTTTTTATTTGAAAGCAGGTGAATAAGAAGCTTAAGTAAGAACACTATAAATGAAGCGATCAGTAACTCGGGACGATTGAAGGGCTGTAAATTCCATCCTCAATCGCTTCGACGATGTTATCTGCGTCTTTATTTAGCTTCTTATAGGTTGCCTTGTCGAAATGGTACAACACCGTGAGCTCGGCTTCAGAAGCAATCGGCACGTCAAAGTCTTTGGCAACCATTGCCCAAACGTACGCTTTTTCCATATGTCCCAGGCTGTGGTTGATACTGGCCATCGACTTGAAGATTTCAGTGTTGGCTACCGAGCCATTAGAAAGCGTTAGCGCATTATTGAGTAGCTTAAGTGTCTTTATATGATTGCGGGTGGTATAGAAGGTTGCCAAGGCATATTGCATCTCAGCTGTGTTTAACGCTTCAGAGCCTTCTAGTTGTAGGAAACTGCGTCTGGCATTGGTGTCCCCAGTTTGCGACCACAAGAAGTAAAGCGTTTCCGGTGTATCAGATTTCGATAGCTCATCAACAATGCGCTCAGACTCTTCGATACTGTGCATTAAAGAGGTAAAGCGACGCTCTTGCAGCTTAGATTGATCGATCGTTTCGATCTGTGCCGCGAGCTCTAGGCACTTTTTGTAGGCAGTGACTAATTCGAATTCTTTAATTTTGTTGATTTCGGTGGGTTGCTTCTGAACTTCAAATCGATGCCAGATGAGGTCGGTACGTGCGACACGACATTGCCCATCGCTCATGTTCAATTGTTCACACTGAAGACCCGGATTGCTTTGGCACAGTTGATCGGTATTTTTGTTCCCTTCAAGACACCCAACCAGAGTGAAAGGCAATAGGCTAATCGCCAACCATTTCATAATTTTCATATTCCTTCACTTGTGATCAGATGCACTTATTATCGGTCAGGTTCTTGACTCAATTCTGTTACGGGTTATTTTCTGGTGAAAATTGTTAAAACTAAGGCTTTACCATGGATGCAGAACAACTTCTTAGCGCAATGACACCCGAGGTCTACGAACGTTTAACCTACGCAGTTGAAACGGGTAAATGGCCAGAAGGTACGGCGCTCTCAAAAGAACAGCGCGACTCGTGTATGCAAGCGGTTATGTTATACCAATCTAAACATAACTCTGAAGCTCAACATATGACAATTGCAGCTGGTGGTGAGATTAGCTTTAAATCTAAGTCTGAACTAAAGAAACAGTTTAAGTCAGATCAAGAAGACATTGTGAGAGTTAACCCGAATCATTAAGCTTAAATTACAACAAAGGGGTGGCAATGTGCCACCCCTTTTAGTTTAACTCGTTTATTTATAAGCAATAAAACGATTTAGTTCACGTTAAGCCGCCGTTACTTTCATAGAATAACTGGCTTTAACGTGAATCCTTGAACAGGTTATAAGCTCATCTCACCGCGCAATACTTGTTGCATCTGAGCCTTCACTTCTTCGTAGCCTAGGTTTTGGCTTAATAGATAATGCAACTTCGCCAGTGCCGCTTCTGGTGTCATATCGTAACCACTCACCACGCCCGCTTCTGCTAGTGCACAACCTGTCGCGTAACCACCCATGTTGACTTTACCAGCCAAACATTGAGTTAGGTTCACCACAATAACACCGCGCTCTGAGGCATCTTTCAGGTGCTGAAGCAGTTCTGGGTTTTGTGGTGCGTTACCCACACCGAAAGTAAGCAGAATCATCGCGTTAACAGGTTGTAATAGCGTGTTACGGATAACTTCGTGTGAGATGCCTGGGTACATTGTGATTACGCCGATAGGTTGCGGAGTAATGTTATGAACCTTGAAAGCACCTTTAGGTTGTTCGTTTACCTTTACGTTATTGCTAAGTTGGATATTGATACCCGCTTCTAGCAATGGATTCAGGTTTGGAGACGTAAACGCATTGAAGCCATCTGCGTGTGATTTTGTGCTGCGGTTACCACGCATCAACTTGTTGTTGAAGAACAGTGTCACTTCGTTGATAGGGTAGTTTGCGGCAATGTGTAGCGCATTCAGCAGGTTTGCTTGTCCGTCTGAACGAAGCTCTGCTAGTGGGATCTGAGAGCCCGTAACAATCACAGGTTTGCCGAGGTTTTCAAGCATGAAAGACAGTGCAGAAGCAGTGTAAGCCATAGTGTCTGTGCCATGCAGGATAACGAAACCATCGTACTTATCGTAGTTCGCGCGAATGTCATCAGCGATAGTCTGCCAATCAAGTGGCGTCATATCTGAAGAGTCCATTAATGGAGAGTATTCGTGAATGGTGTACTTAGGCATCTCTGGGCGATGGAATTCAGGCATGCCAGCTAGCTGCTTATCCATGAAACCTGCGACTGGAACATAGCCGTGGTCAATAGACTTCTGCATGCCAATTGTGCCGCCGGTGTACGCGATATAGATGTGTTTTCTTTCCATGGCGATTAATACTTAGTGTGATGTAGGGAACAGGGGGGCGATTATAGCGAATTATCATGCAATAAAAAGAGGCACCTCACACAGAGGTACCCCTTAGTCATTGAGTTATTGGCTCAACTTATTGAACTTGGCAATTTAAGCAGAAAGCGTATCGGCCTTGTGGGTCGTTAAAGCTGCCTAACAGCTGGCTATCTTGAGCTAACTGCTGAGTAACAGGCTGTAAACTGCTTGGTATCATCGATTGAATATCTAGGCCTATCGACATCTGAACTTGGTTCATAAATTCTTGAATAAATTGTTCAGTGGCCGAAAGTGGCTCTTCTACCCAGTAGATGTTGTAGCTTTCAAGCTCTGCAAGTGAAGCCGCAGCTGCAACCGCATCATCGAAATCACCAATCTCATCGACTAAGCCTTTCTGAATCGCATCTTGACCTGTCCAAACTCGACCTTGAGCAATCTTGTCGACAGCATCGACTTCCAGACCGCGATTTTCTCCAACTAGGCTGATGAATCGGCGGTATCCGTTTTCAATGCCCATTTGGAACGCGTCTTTCGCGCCATCGCTAAGTCCAGTTGTAATACCAAGACCTGAGAAAGGTGAGGTGCCAACGCCATCAGTGTAAACACCAATATCGTTCAACCCTTTTTCGAAGGTGGTGATAACACTGAAGATACCAATTGAACCCGTTAGTGTGGTTGGCTGAGCTAGGATCTTATCCGCACCCATCGAGATCCAGTAACCACCCGAAGCAGCAAGGCTCGACATCGACACAACAACCGGTTTACCCGCTTGCTTGATCGCTTCTATTTCATTACGGATAACTTCAGAAGCAAAGGCACTGCCACCTGGGCTATCGACACGAAGTACAACCGCTTTCACTTTATCGTCGTTACGTGCTTGGCGCAGTAGGGCTGCTGTGGTATCGCCGCCAACGGTGCCACGTGGTTGCTTGCCATCCATAATTGCGCCGCTCGCTACAATCACGGCAACGTCGTGTGATTCACTAGTCATGTTTGGAAGCATGGTTGTACGGTATTCGTAGTAACCAAACGCGTTGTAGCTGTCTTGGCCGTCACTGCCGAAAACATCGGCAAGCTCTAGTCGAACTTGCTGGCGTGTCGCTAGCTCATCCACTAAGCCAAGTTTCTCGGCCAGTTTTGCAATGTCACCGTCCACAGACTCAAGTTCTTTCAAGAAGGTGTCCATGCTTGGGTTCAGTGTCTTAGCGTCTATTTGACGGTTGTTGCTGACGTCATCAACGTACGCACCCCATAGTTGGCTTAACCAACGAGAAGCGGACTCTTTCGCTGCGTCTGACATGTCATCACGAATGAAAGGCTCAATAGCTGACTTATAAGTGCCCACACGGAACACGTGCGTGTTTACGTCTAGTTTCTCTAACAACGTTTTGTAGTAAAGCGAGTAAGCGCTATAGCCTTTAAGAAGAACCCCACCATCTGGTGATAGGAAGACCTTAGTTGCGTAGCTGGCTAGGTAGTATTGGCTTTGGTTGTAAAAGTCACCCACCGCATAAATCGGTTTGCCTGTTGCTTTGAACTCATTCAATGCTTTAGCAATGTAGCGTAGCTTGGTCAGGTTGGTTTCTGGCAGCTCTTTGAGAGCTAAAACGATACCAGTAACCTTGTCATCGTCTTTTGCGTAGCGAATCGTTTCAACGATATCAAACAGGATGTTCTCTTTTGGAAGGTCTTTGCCAAGTAGTGAACCTGTGACCGAATCCATCGGATTGATATAGCGGCTTTGTTCCACAATAGGGCCAGACAGATTAAGCACTAAAGCCGAATCCTGAGGAACCGTCGGTTGAGCCGTATCTGAATGGAAGTACACAAAGTAGATGATGGCGATACTGAGTAAAAAGACTAGGTTAACCAGCGCAAGACGTACAAACGTAATGAGCTTCCAAATCCCTTTAAAGAACATGCCTATAAATTTGAATATTTTTTTCATTCTGTCTCCGCAGTGAGATCACGTCGCTTTAACAAGCCGTAGTACCATTAATCTCAATAATATGAACTGCTTAGTATCCTACGATAATTCCCAAGCTCAAACTACACCAAGAATTGTTAATCGATATATATTCTCATTAAGTGTAGTCAAATTAAGGGCTTCTGAACGATTAATACGTGCAGCATTATGATCGGTGTTACAAAAATGTAAACGGTTGTTTGAACTTTTGGTAATTGAACTATACTGTGGTCAGACCACAAGGATAAAATAATAGAAGTGATGTCTGCCATGTACCCACATTTACTTGAACCACTCGATCTTGGATTTACCCAGTTACGTAACCGTGTATTGATGGGATCAATGCATACAGGTTTAGAAGAAAATAAAGAAGGTCTCCACAAACTCGCCGCGTTTTATGAAGAGCGAGCAAAAGGAGGCGTTGGCCTTATTGTTACTGGTGGTTTCTCTCCTAATTTACGTGGCAGATTAACCCCATTCAGTGCTGAATTCAGTAAAGTAAAGCACGCTAAAGCGCACCAAGTTGTTACCGAAGCCGTCCACAAGCACGGCGGTAAAATTGCGCTTCAATTGTTGCATGCAGGTCGTTATGCGATGCACCCATTTGCGCAAAGTGCGTCTGGCATTAAAGCGCCTATCGCTAAGTTCGCTCCAAGTGAGATGAGCCCTCGTCAGATTAAAAAGACCATTGGTGCCTTTGCCAACAGTGCCGAACTCGCCCAAGTCGCGGGTTACGACGGCATTGAGATTATGGGATCTGAAGGTTACTTGATTAACCAATTCATCTGTAAACGTACCAATATGCGTTACGACGAATGGGGCGGTTCTTATGAGAAGCGCATGCGTTTCCCGCTGGAGATTGTTAAATCGATTCGCGAAGCAGTGGGTGACGACTTCATTATTATTTTCCGACTGTCGATGCTGGATTTGGTTGAGCAAGGCAGCACCTTTGAAGATGTTGTTCTATTGGCTCAAAAGCTAGAAGAAGCAGGCGTGACTATTATCAATACCGGCATCGGTTGGCATGAAGCGCGTGTTCCGACTATCGCGACACAAGTACCACGTGGTGCATTCTCTTGGGTGACGGAAAAAGTGAAACCATACGTGTCGATCCCAGTGGTGACATGTAACCGAATTAATACGCCAGAAGAGGCCGAACGTATTCTTAGCTCTGGGCAGGCTGATATGGTGTCTATGGCGCGTCCATTCTTGGCAGACCCGGATTTTGTTAATAAAGCAGCTCAAGACCAAGCTCAGTTCATCAATACCTGTATCGGTTGTAACCAAGCTTGCCTTGATAACGTGTTTAAAGGTAAACGTGCGAGCTGTTTGGTGAACCCACGCGCTTGTTACGAGACTGAAATTGTTGTTCAGCCAGCGCAAGCGACTAAGACCATTGCGGTTGTCGGCGCAGGCCCAGCCGGTTTAGCCTGTGCAACGACTTTAGCTCAGCGTGGGCATAAGGTTGACTTGATTGAGAAAAATGACCGTATCGGCGGTCAGTTTAGATTGGCAATGCAGATTCCGGGTAAAGAAGAATTCAGAGAAACGATTCGCTACTTTGCTAACCAAATCGACGCATCAGGCGTGAACCTGAAACTGGATACTGAGGCAACGTTTGAGATGTTGTTGAAGTACGATGAAGTCGTGATGGCGGCTGGCGTAGAGCCAAGAAAGCTCGATATTGAGGGCATTGACCAAGAAAACGTGGTCGATTACCAAACCTTGATTCGCGAAAAGACACCAGTAGGCGAAAAGGTCGCGATTGTTGGTGCTGGTGGTATCGGTGTCGATGTGGCAACCATGCTGACTGAGCCAACTTCACACAGCTTAGACGATTGGCTGCATGAGTGGGGCATTGATAAGAATATGGAACACCCAGGCGGACTTTACCCTTACCCTGATTCATTCAGCGATAAAACGGTTTGGGTGATGCAGCGTAAAGCGGGTCGTGTTGGTAAAGGTCCGGGCAAAACTACGGGCTGGATTCACAAACGCACACTAGAAAAACGCGGTGTTAATCTACTGGGTGGCGTGAGCTACAACAAGATTGATGACCAAGGTCTACATATCAGCGTTGGTAAGCAAGATCAGGTACTTGATGCCGATTCTGTAATTGTGTGTGCAGGCCAAGTGTCCGTTCGTCCATTCGAAGACATGTGGCAAGAGTTTGGTGGCAAACTGCATGTGATAGGCGGCGCCGATTACGCGGGTGAATTGGATGCAGTACGCGCAATTCGTCAAGGTGTTGAGCTAGCGATTAAGTTATAGAATCAGCTATCAAACTGTAATCTTATCAGTAGATATTGTTACTTAATTTGCTGAGTTAGATTTTGAACAAGGCTCCTAAGTCATAGATTTAGGAGCCTTTATTGTTTCTAATCTAGCCTAAATGGACAGCCGTTGAGATTTATTATCGTTTGTATTCTGTGCTAAAGTTCAAGTATACAAATAATAAAGAAATAGTAAGGACTTCAAATGGATGCTTTGGATCTATTGCTCAACAGACGCTCAATCGCAAAACTCTCTGATCCGGCACCTGAAGGTGTGGCGTTAGAAAACATCATCAAAGCAGGGCTGCGTGCTCCAGACCACGGTGCACTAACACCATGGCGCTTTGTTATCGCGCAAGGTTCAGGCCTACAAAAGCTTTCAGACATCTTGGTGCGCGCCGCTGAAGCGGATGACAGCGAAGAAGCGGTTATCGAGAAAGTAAAAAAAGCGCCGTTCCGAGCTCCGATGGTGATTACTGTGATTGCCAAAGTAACTGAGCACGAGAAAGTGCCTGCTATCGAACAACATCTGTCTGCGGGTTGTGCTGCACAGGCGATGCAAATGGCCGCAGTCGCACAAGGTTTCCAAGGCTTTTGGCGCTCAGGTAAATGGATGTTCCACCCAGAAGTACACCAAGCATTTGGCCTAGAAGGCGACGATGAAATTGTTGGCTTCCTATACCTAGGCACTCCAGGCTGTACACCAATGAAAGTGCCAGAGCGCGACTTCTCTAAGTTCGTTGAGTTTTTATAAGTGAGCAAAAGCAGCCCAAGATAGGGCTGCCCAACTAAATCTAAAAACTAAATCTGGTGATAAAAGCCATAATAGCTGTAGGTAGTTGAAAGTCTTCAGCAACTAAGAAGTCGATAATCGCTAAAACTGATTCTATTACATCTAGTAAAGAGTTTAACTTTTGAAACATGCCCATATACTCGTTTAAGTAAGTTTAGCACGTTGTTTTTTACATAGACTTTGATATGATTCGCCGTGAAACAAGCCATCATAATCGTTGTCTTAAAGTTTAAAGTCTTCTCCTACAAAGACTTTGAACTCTGCTTATTACAACGTGAGTGATACAGATAAATTAGCCCGCTTTGAGTGGGCTTTTTTATTGCTTAGAATAAGTCATGTTACCTCCCTAAATTCGATTTGTCCTTAGACTACATATAGCCTTAACTTGCACTTCTAATACAACATATTGTGCCCAATTAAACGAGAACCACCAACTTTGAGTATTGATTTAGGTCAATAAAAGCCCCAAGCTGACTAAGATCAATTCATTATTATTACGTTAGTTCTCTCTTTAGGAAAAAATAAACAAAACCAATTATATAGTGTCAAAATCGTTGCTTTTTCTAGAGCCATTGCAGGCAGTGGCCGCGTAGTTATTGGGAGATACAAAACAAGGCAGCTAGTTACGAAAGCTTGTATCAGGCATGTTTTAGTCGTGCATATTTAGTAGTCAGTAGTTTTTTGAATGCTAACTGTATAAACAACCAGTTTTTCTTGATTTATTAGAGCCACATTAGATAATGTGGCTCTAATTGTTTGTAGCATCTGGAAAAACATGTCTCGCCTTATTATTGCTGAAAAACCAAGCCTCGGCCGCGCGATCGCCGCTGCACTACCTAATCCACAAAAGAAAGACCAAGGGTTTATCAAATGTGGCAATGGGGATGTGGTGACTTGGTGTATTGGACACTTATTGGAGCAGGTTGAGCCGGATGCTTATGACGACCGTTATAAGAAGTGGAATTTAGCCGATCTTCCTATCGTGCCGGAGCAATGGCAGCTAAGACCGCGTAAGACTTCAAGCAAACAGCTCACGGTGATCCGAAAGCTATTGAAGGACGCCACTCAAATTGTTCACGCCGGAGACCCGGATAGAGAAGGGCAGTTGCTGGTTGATGAAGTGATTGATTACTGCAAAGTCTCTAAGGCTAAGAAAGAGTCGATGGACAGGCTACTGATCAGCGACTTGAACTTACCTGCCGTAAAACGTGCACTTTCTCAAATGCGCAGCAACCGTGACTTTATTCCGCTTTCTATTTCCGCATTAGCGCGCTCTAGAGCCGATTGGCTGTATGGCATGAACATGACTCGTGCTTATACCTTACTCGGTCAAAAGGCTGGCTACCAAGGTGTGTTGTCGGTCGGGCGAGTACAAACGCCTGTACTTGGTTTGGTGGTAAGGCGCGATGAAGAGATCGAAAACTTTATTCCGAAAGATTACTTCACTTTGCACGCTTTGATCCCTTATCAAAATCACGGCCAGAGCTTTGATATTCGTGCGCGTTGGAAGCCAAGCGAAGCATGTAAACCATGGCAAGATGAAGAAGGGCGCGTGCTCAATCGAAAGCTGGTTGAGAATGTGGCTAACCGAATTGCGAATCAACCCGCGACGGTGACGGAATCAGAGCAAAAGCAAAGTAAACAAGCTGCGCCACTGCCTTACTCGCTGTCAGCCTTGCAGATTGATGCGTCTAAGCGTTTTGGTATGAGTGCTCAACAGGTGTTAGATACGTGTCAGTCATTGTACGAGAAACACAAACTCATCACTTACCCACGTTCTGATAGCCGCTATCTACCTAAAGAGCACTACTCGCAGCGAGAATCGATCGTTGATGCTATCGCTAACAATGCGAAAGAGCTGCAAAGTGGCGCTCAAGGTGCGGACCTTTCTCTTAAATCAAAAGCATGGAACGACAGTAAGGTCGATGCTCACCACGCGATTATTCCTACTCCGAAGAAGTCATCGGTGAACGGCCTGTCTGCCAACGAGATGAAAATCTATCAGCAAATCGCTCGTCAGTATCTAATGCAGTTTTACCCACCTGCGGTTTTTGCTGATGCTAAGCTGGTCTTTGATATCGCTGGTGGCGTGTTCATCGCAAAAGGGCGTCAGCTTATCAACCCGGGTTGGAAGGTGTTGATGGGTAAAACGGATACCGAAGAAAAAGGGGATGGCACGGATACGGTTCCTCCATTGGATAAAGGTACGGTGTTTACGTGCCGTGAAGGCGTGATTGGTGATAAGAAAACTGAGCCACCAAAACACTTCACGGAAGCGACATTGCTTCAAGCGATGACAGGTATCGCGCGTTTTGTTGCGAACAAAGATCTCAAAGCCATTTTGAAAGAAACCGATGGCATTGGCACAGAAGCAACCCGTGCGGGTATTCTAGATACTCTATTCAAAAGGCAGCTGCTAACGCGCCAAGGTAAGAGTATTCACAGTAGCCCTGCGGGCAGAGGCTTGATTCATGCATTACCTGAGGATTCTACCTTCCCAGACATGACGGCACATTGGGAGCACCAGCTGCAAGGCATGGCAGAACGAAATCAAGCGTATCAGCCTTTCATGCAAGCGTTAGAAAGCAAGATTGATGGTTTAATGGGTAAAGTAAAAACGGGAGAAGTTCCTGAATCACTCCGCCACCTTCCTAAAGTCGAGAGACCTGCCTTCAAACGCCGTAAAGGCGGTGGGGCGAAGAAGTCTTATGCCAAGACAGGTTCGTATGCTAAGAATGGTTCGTACGCTAAGAAAGGTACTTCCGCTAAAAAGAGCACTAAAAGCTAAGACTTATTGAGGTTAGGATTAGCGACCGACTTTACGGCCACAACGTTTAAACAGTTGCTGCCAATAGTCAACATGGCGACGAGTGGATGATCGAAAGGCTTGATGTGCATCTTGGATGGGAAAGTAATAACTGTGCAGTTCAGGTTGCGCGTCAAACATTCCTAGTTGCGGGGCTATGTGCTGATAGTAGCCATCCAGTTGCGCCATGTAAGGCTGAACCTTACCTATGTATTGTTGCTCGAACACATTGTTGAGATAGCGGAACTTAGTGGTGTCTCGTTGTTTACCACAGATGATCTTGTCATCAAAAGTTGTCAGCTGTTTGGTGATGGTATCAAGCTCAACTGACGCCCGAGCGAGCGAGTAGTATAAATCCCCAAGGGTCGAACTCTTCTCTAATACTTCTTGAACCTCAGTGGTTTTGCCGGAAACGAGCGATGTGTTTAACGCTTGATTGATGTGTTCTAACGCATCACTGATTTGTCGTACCTGATCGCCTATATCAGCGCGTAACCACTGACTACCCCGCATTTGTGACTGCATAGCATCGCTGGCATAGATGAGATTCCATTGATGCAGTGGAAACTGTGCGAGTTTCTGTTGCTCAATTTCTCTTAGTAATTCTACGATCTCTGGGTCTAATTCATTACTGGATAAACATTTACCCACGCCTTCAAGTAGCGCGACTTGATAATCGTAATTACGAAACTCATCCGCGACCTTGCCCAGAACCGAATTTCTTTCTGCAATCAGATTGAACAATCCACACTGACGAAGCTGGTAGCTGTCGATGAGGCCGATAGAGAGTGAGGGCACGTCAAGCAGCAGTTCTCGTTTTCTCGGTAGGCTTTCAAATTCCCATTCCTCGATTATCTCGTCAGCATCTTGTACTCTGGCTATCTTTGTTTGATAGTCGTCGAACAAGTCGCCGGGGCCATCACTGAAACAGCCAGCTAGCATCACTGTTAGACAAAACAGCGTTGAGTGCTTAACTAGGTTTGAGAGATGCCCTGCATTCATCTGTGGATTACCAGTCAATTTCGCTGCCATCGAAATTGAAGAAGTGACCACTCACTTCGGTATTCGCTGACTCGATGACTTCAATCAGGCCGGAAGCTGAAGTGTCGGTGTCGATCAGAGCATTAGGGCCACCCATTTCAGTCTGCACCCAACCTGGATGCAGTGCTAACACCGTAAAGCCATCATCGGTTAAGTCGTTGCTTAGGCTCTTCACCACGGAGTTTAGAGCGGCTTTAGAGGAGCGATAGATGTAACCGCCGCCTGAGGTGTTCTCTGACATACTGCCGACTCTAGAGGATAAACAAGCGACCTTTTTGATATCGCTGTCTTTGAGTAAAGGCAATAGCGTTTCGACAAGCTTTAGTGGAGCGATGGTGTTGACTTCGAATACACGACGCCACTCTTCAACATCGGTATTACCCAGCCCGTAGCCTTTAGGGCCATAGTAGCCAGCGTTGTTGATCAAGATATCAATCGACTTTATTTGCGAAGGGAGTTGGCTTACTGCTTGGTAATCGGTTATCTCTAATTGAATACAGGTAAGGTTGGTGTTGTGGTCTGCGAGTGAGAGCAGTTCTTTTGCTGAATTGTCATCACGATAAGTCGCGTACACCTTGTGATTACTTTCCAAGTATTGTCGAGTCAGGCTTAAGCCAATGCCGCGGTTCGCTCCAGTAATAAAAATAACGCTCATGGTGATTCCTTTTCAGTTCAATTAGTTAAGTTTGATGGCTTAACACGAGAAAATCAACGCTCCACCAACTGGCCATTAGCATTCCTACAAAAATCATTACTGCTGCCGCTGAGCCGCAGATCACCCCAAAGATGAGTATTACGTTTTTCATTATGGTCTCTACTTTATAATTAATAACAATGATAACCATTATCATTAATTAAGGTTGTCGCCAAGTTTGAGGCTGTTATGATTTTGAGAAAGATACGCAATTAGCCTGATTATGATTCCTTTAATTTACCACCCAATCTATTCACAGTTACCTTTACCAGAAGGCCATCGCTACCCAATCAACAAATATCAGTTGTTGCATAGTGCTGTTGAGGCGCTGATGAATAGCGAACCTCGATGGAAGTGCAAGTTTGAAGTGTGCCAACCAACGCCGGTTTCGGTTGAGCAAGTAAAACAGGTACATGATAGCGAATATGTTGATTTGCTCGTGTCTGGTAAGTTACCTGCAGCAAAGATGAGACGTATCGGTTTCCCGTGGAGCGAGCAACTTATCGAAAGAACACTCTACTCAAGTGGTGGAACCTGCTTGGCCGCTGAAATGGCAATAGAGACTGGTTTAGCGATTCATTTGAGTGGTGGTTATCATCATGCGCATCATGATTTTGGCAGTGGCTTTTGTTTGTTGAACGATTTGGTTTTAGCGGCAAAACACGCGCTGACCTTTGAACATATCGATAAAGTGCTGATCGTTGATAGCGACGTTCATCATGGTGATGGCACAGCAACTCTTTGCCAAGACAACGACGACATCATTACTCTGTCGTTCCACTGCGATAAAAACTTCCCTGCACGAAAGCCGCTATCCGATTTAGATGTGCCATTAAGTCGTGAAACAGAAGATGAAGAGTTCCTACGTTGTTTTGAACAAGTCACTAAGTTAGCGATTGCTCACCATCAACCTGATCTGATTATTTATGATGCGGGGATAGATATTCATCAAGACGATGAACTGGGTTATTTGAATGTCTCGACACAAGGGATATTTGAGCGCGACTGTTTCATGATTGAATTAGCGAAATCAGAGTCTATTCCGATGGCTTGCGTAGTCGGTGGCGGGTACCGCACTAAACACCAAGACCTGGTGCCGATTCACATGCAGCTGTTAAAAGCGGCCTATCATGTTCACGGTTAACCTCTCAAATTAGCGGCTGATAGTTCATTGAAATGATGGTGTGAAATAAGGCCTCTTGCACCATAAAAGACACGATTGCACCATTGTGATTCATATAAAGTACTTTTTTATTAATTAGTTACGTATTTGTGTGATTAATTGTGGTCTGTAAATTGCTTTACCCATGTGTCTATAAAAACACAAGGGATAAAAATGAACCTGACGGACAAGGAACGCAGTTGGCTTAATTGGTTTGGCGCAACAGGAAAACTGGCTATGCGCAGAGCTTGTTTCCTCAATCGAAGTAGGACGGAAGAGCTTGAACAAGCTTTTGAAAGCATTGCTCACACGCGAGTTCAACTTCTGCATAATTGGGTCAAGAATCAATGGGATTTTTTAGAAGACTCTGCGGTTTATTTAGCAAGTCGAACGGAAGAGCAAGCACAGGGGACGTTAGCTAGCCTTCTTAAACGCAGTACGGATTTTTCTGAGTTAGCGATCGTTGATGTTAAGGGGATCGCACAAGCATCGAGTTATCATGAACATGTAGGGGTTAATCTTGGAGACAAGAAGGCTTTAGTTGAAGGAGCTTCAAAGCGTTATCTTCATGGGCCGTATATGGATCCACGCACGTTGAACGTAGGGGCGTCGAGTTCATCGTTTCATGACCAAGTGACGCTGATGTTTTATGTCCCCTTTTCTCGGGATGAAGGTGCCCAGCAATTCCTATGTGGTCGTGTTCCTAATGATGTTATTGGTGACATTATTCAGAGAGAAGCGGGGCATATTTATAGCGAGTCGGGTGATAACTATATCTTTATGGTCGACTCCATTCATGATCCTCATACTCAGCCGGGGGTTGCGCTCTCTCGTTCTCGCTTTGAAGATAATACCTTTTCACACGGAGAGAACTTAAAGCAAGGGATTCATACTGATTGGGGAACGGTTAAGATTCAGCACCACACCGAATTTGAGATTCGCTTTACAGACCCAGCCACTAATCAGCTTCACCCAGGCGTAAGAGAAACCATTAAAAATGGCAGTAACCTGTTTATAGGTTATCCGGGGTATTCCGACTATCGCCACATACCGGTTATTGGTAAAGGTATCACCTTTCAATTGGATGGTTCACCAGATACCTTTGGCATGATGTGTGAGTCCGATTTAGAAGAGGTCTACAGAGACCGAAGCCTAAGTTATACCTTATCTAAACACTTCATCAGCTGCATGCTACTGCCTCTATTTATTCCATTACTGTTTGCCAACCTTTATACACTCACACCTTTTATGCAGAGTGGCATTATGTTCGCTTGCGCGTTGATCTCATTGGGCTTATTCCGTTTAGTTAGCGCCAAACCACTAGCGAAGAAGATTCACGAAATGACCGGGGTAATGCAGACCTTAGCCGAAGGTGATGGCAACTTAAGTCGGAGGCTTGATCCCACAACATTCAGTCATAATGAACTTGGCAACCTAGGGCGTTGGACTAATAGTTTTATCGACAATTTAGATAACACGGTGAGTGAGTTGATCCATGCGAGTCACGAAGTTAGAGAGGTTTCGGAATCGATGTTTCGTCGCAGTGTCGTGATGAAGCAAACCAGTGATGATGCATCACAAGCGTTAAGCAATATGCTTCAGTTGAGTCAGTATCAACAGAGCGAAATTACTCATGCGAGTGTCTCAGCAACGCAAATGGACACGGTGATGAAACAAGCCGTTCTGAGTGCGGAGAAGGAATACAATCAGTCCGTCGAAGGCATGGAGATTGTTCGCAATATCGTAGAAAGCTCGGCGCATAGCGTGAATGAGGTGAATAATGAAATGACTAAGGTGTCTGACATTATAGATATCATTACTGACATTACCGCGCAGACTAACCTTTTGGCCTTGAATGCCGCCATTGAGTCGGCAAGAGCAGGTGAACACGGGAGAGGGTTCTCTGTCGTCGCTTCTGAAGTAAGAACTCTGGCTGACCGAACTTCACAAGCTGCTAACCATATTAGTGACCTAATGAAAGAGCTGCATAGTAAGTCTCGCAGTGCTGTTGAGTCCATGGAGCGAGGTGTCGAGAATGTGAGTAAAGGAAACTTAACAGTCGACTCAAATGCTCGCAGTGAGCAAATTCAATCAGCGGTGAGTGACCTCTTTACCACGATGTCTAACTTAGATGAAAACAGTCAGAAAAATGGACAAACGGCAGATAAAGCCCAACGTTCAATATCTGACTTACAACTGTCTACTAAGCAACTCGCACGTCGAGTGTCCTTGATGGGCAATGCATTGAGCCGTTTAGACCAATTGATTGGGCGTTTTGAAGTGAGCCGAAAGGTGGCGTAGTGGAAAATACGTAAGTTCTTTACGCAAACGCCAGATACAAAAAAGCCGCTGATTTCTCAGCGGCTTTCTTTAATGTGGTGGAGGGATAGGGATTTGAACCCTAGAACCGCTATTAACGGTTGCCGGTTTTCAAGACCGGTGCTTTCGACCACTCAGCCATCCCTCCAATGGCGCGTATAATATAAGGGTGGCTTTCGCTTGTAAATACCCTTATTAACTGACTGCTTTTTTTATGAACGCTTTTTGGTGTTTTTGTTCTGAATGATTATTTATTGTTCGGTTTATTAAGAAGCCGACAAAATCTAATATTCAATAAGCCAAGTATTCCCAACTTTTGTTATACGTGAAGTGTTTCTGTGCTATTAAAAAAGAAAGTATCTAATTGGCTTGCAGGTAAAGTTATGAGGGGAGTGGCTTAGGCGCATGAACTTTTAGTTTAGAACGGTGAGATCGGAATTTAAAACTAGGTATAAAGTGAATGGGTTTGAAACTGGGACTGTAGAGAGTTTTGTTAGATGAGCTTTATATTTTAAAAAGCTTCAGATGCAAAAAAGCCGCTGATTTCTCAGCGGCTTTCTTTAAAGTGGTGGAGGGATAGGGATTTGAACCCTAGAACCGCTATTAACGGTTGCCGGTTTTCAAGACCGGTGCTTTCGACCACTCAGCCATCCCTCCAGTGGCGTGAATAATATAAGGGGTGGAGGATCTTGTAAACCCTTAATTTTCATAATTTTGTTTTGTTGCTTGTTTTCTAATCATTCACGGCAATAAAAAAGGGAAGCCATTGGCTTCCCTTTGCTGTTTGCTGATTATTTAGTCATTTTTTGTGTAGAAACGCTGTAGCTCTGTCAGGCCTTGCATCAACACAGGTAAGCGAGGGCTTACGTTTTTCAGGCGCTTGTAATTTTGGTCGTACAATTTGTAGTTACCAAATTTATCCAACACCGTTGTTTGCTGGTCAGTAACAAGAGCAAGTTCACGAGAGTCGCCCGCGAGAATCCACTTTCTGTTACGTTCATTAAACAGGCTGCGACCACTACTGAAATCTGTTGGGTTCGAAGATACACCCAATAGCTCTTGCATCAGTGTTACTGACACGTCTAGATGACTAGAACGGTGGGTGTATTCAGAAGCAGACTTGCCAGGCCAGCTGATAAACAGTGGTACTTGTAACTGATAACGACTGTAGTTGGAGTTTGCACCCCAGCTGTTGGTTTTGGTTTCGTTAAACTCAGTACCGTGGTTAGAGGTAATGATAACCACCGTGTTATCGGCAAGCTCTAAGCGTTCCAGTTCAGCGTAGATAGTTGCTAGCTGAGCATCGGCCGCTGTCGCCGACTTTTGATAGTCTGCTGCAAAACGCTCTGCTGTCGTTAGCGTAGAGTCCGACTCTGAACTTGAATCGTAGCTGGCGAAGTTATCCAGTGTGGTTAATTCAATAAAGTTAAACCAAGGGCGTTTAGCTTGCGGTGATTGAATCCAGTTAGACCAAGCTTTTATGGCACTCTGGTCATCATAAGTTGCTTGCTCTGGCATCACATCACGGCCTCGGAAGATGATATCCGAGTAAAGTGCATCGCTAAAGTTGTCGCCACTGAAAGCAGCGAACTTGTAATCGTGATTCTCTAAAACATCGAGCAATACTGCGCTTGACCCCTGAGCTTCAATGCTGCTTGCGTAGCTGCTCGGTAGGCCGTAGAACAAGCCGAAAATACCAAACATATCGTTACTTGAACTGTAGTGGTTGGTGAAGTTGATCGACTGTTGTGCGTAGGCATAGCTGTTTGGCATAGCTGTCGCATTAAGTGCGTCAGAGCGAAGGTTGTTCACACTCACCATCAGGATATTAAGATCATCACTGCGGCGGTTGTATTGAATTTTTTCTAGCGGGTAGCTAACTAGGTTTACGTTCTCTTTGTTCGCTTCTAAACGCTCAAGGTACTCTTCACGGTCTAATAGGCCATGTTTTTCCATAAAGCTTTTCGCTGTCATTGGATAAGACAGTGGGAAGTTCGCTTTCTGGCTAGTAATTGGGTTATAGAAGTACGCATCAGCCCACATGTAGGTCAAGTGGCTGCTGATGAAACACAAGAAGAAGACGGCAGTAATCGGACGGCCAATGTGTTTATGAGACAGTTTACGCTGCTTACGCCAAACCCACTCAGACAGACCAAGCTGTAGTAAGAAGATAAATGGCATAACAATGAAGAGGTGCTGCAAATCAGACGTGAATGCAGATTCCTCTCCACTGAATAAAACCTCCCACACGACAGGCGTCAGGTGGAGGTTTATATTTTGATACGTTTGGGTATCAATCAGTAGGACAGTTAAACCTATGGTCGCGAAGATAACGGCAACCAAACGTAATAACTTCCTCGACGGAAGAATAAAAGTGAGCGGGAACAGCACTAATAGATAGAGCGCGAACACTAAAAAACCAAAATGACCAACCCACGATGCAGCCAAATAGAATTGGCCTAGCAAGGTTTCTGGCCAAGCAGATTGAGTAATATAACGAGTACCAATCAACATCGCAGCAATGATGTTGAAAAATGCAAACCAGTGACCCCAACCAACCAGTCGAGATACACGATCGCTATATGAGTTTGCGCTGTCTACCATTTATAATTCTTTTATCCGTCAATCAAATTTAGTGAGACTTTTTATCTTCAAGAGAAGAAATTAAAGCCTCGGCAAATTTTTCAGCAATTCCTTTGCGTTGTGAAGCAGCAACATTCTGATTTAAGACATTGGTTGCGATATTTCCAGCGATCATCAGTGAAAGTTCTGGCGAAGCTTTGTGCTTAGTTAGTACAGCACCTACTTCAGCTAGGATTTTTTCAACTTGATCATCTGTGTATTTAGATATAATCGGCATAAGGACTCTAATAATGATAGTAAAAGCGGCTTATGATAACCTACTATGCACGACAACTGAAACCTGAACGGTAATATTTTCACTATGAGCCTTCACCTTTCCAACGTAATTTTACACCAGCTGAGCAAGAACGATCAGGATGAGCTGATTGTTAACTATCGTGCTGAATCTCTAGAAAACGATGCTTCATCTGAAAGCCTAGTTGCTGAACTTCACCGTGTTTTTAATTCAAAAGCAGGCAAAGGGTTTGGTTCTTTCAAATCTGACAGCGAATTCCAGCAGTGGTTGCATCAACTTCGTGCTGGTGAGACAAACTTTTACGATTTTTCTCAAAAGAGTGCGCAACGTCTAAAAGACGAACTATCAAAGTACCCATTCGCTGACGAAGGTATCTTGGTAATGGCTGAATATCAGTCACTTGCAACAGATTACCTTTTCATTGGTTTATTGCCTTCAAACCAAAGCCTAAAGGTAACTGAAGGGCTTGATATTAGTGCGACTGACTACCTTGATATCTCAAAAATGGATATCGCGGCTCGCCTAGACCTTTCTACTTATGAGACTGATAAAGAGTCAAACCGTTACTTAACTTATATTAAAGGACGTGTTGGCCGTAAAGTCGCGGATTTCTTCTTAGATTTCTTACAAGCTGAAGTCGGTTTGGATGCGAAACAGCAGAACCAAGTACTGATGCAAGCGGTAGAAGACTTCGTTTCTGACTCTAAATTAGAGAAAGAAGAAGCGATCAGCTACAAAAAGCAGGTTGCGGATTACTGTAACGAGCAGCTTAAAGCGGGCGATGAAGTACAAGTTCGTGAACTTTCTGGTGAGTTGCCAGCAAGCACAGATGGCACAAGCTTCTTTGACTATACTAGTGAGCAAGGCTACGAGTTAGAAGACAGCTTCCCAGCCGATCGCGCAACTATGCGTAAACTAACAAAATTTGTTGGTGCTGGTGGCGGTTTGAATGTTAGTTTTGATAGTCTGCTTCTAGGCGAACGTATCTTTTACGATCCGGAGACAGACACGCTAACGATTAAAGGCACTCCACCGAACTTACGTGACCAACTGACTCGCAATAAGTCATAGTCCGAAGTTAACGGATAAAAGCGGCAGCAGGACGTTGTCGCTTATTTTGTGCTTAATCTTTTAGCTACGGTCATGGCTTCAAGTTAACACGCACAAGGAATATAGATGGAACAATCAGTAGCAAAGCCCAAACGCTTTAAAAAACCAGCCACCTTTTTGGTTGTGCTCTTGGCTCTGTGGTTACTTCCTTCATTGGCTCTTCTTAATCTAAGCCGTTCCTACACCAATTCTCTAGCTCAAATCGAAGAGCTCGGTATTCGAGTCAACGAATTGAGGCAATCGCTTTATTTCTCAGAACCGCTTCGAGTCTCTCGTATCAATGATCTCGCACTCGATGCTCAGTTGGTTTATTCGATCCGACTGCAGATTGAATCTGATTTCCAACACGCCTTGTTTCGTCCTGATGTCAACCAACTGTTGTACGTAGCTGATCAGTTCCTAGAAAAGTTCGATGAGTTCATTCCAATAGAAAGCCAAGTTCAAGACATCGTTGATAACATTAAGATCTTGCGTGCTGATAAAGAGCTTTCCCCTCAGCTAAAACCGCTCCTCAACGAATTCGGTGTTGTGGTATTTGAAGCCATGTATTCTGAAAATCAAAGTTCGTCAGCGACTTATCGCGCCTTTGATTCCATTCTAGAAAAATCTTATTCCTTAGAAAACGAAGAACAAGATGCACTCCAACAACTACTGGCTGATGCGTCAGCATTGTTGAGTGATTACGCTCAGCTTAACTATTTGGTTGATAAGATTAAGAAAAACTCAGTAAATGAACAGATCATAAAACTCGAAGCTGAGTTCCATGATCGTCAATTCAACCTATTGTTGGTGATGCTAGGCTTAAGCTTGGTGGCGATGAGCGGGATAGTGTTTTGGGGCGTTAGGTCCACAAAAACGATGAAAGAAGCAGACCAAGAACTCAGCTCTGAACTAGAAATTAATTCAAGTAAGGAAGACGCTTCTTATAGCGATGTTGTTTCCTCAGCAGTGAAACAAGCAGATATTGACGCTTATGTATCCGAGAACAGGCCAACGCGCCAGTCTTCCGACTCTCAACCTCCGCAGAGCGTTAACGTTACAAGCCAACCCGTTGTACCGCAATACTCTATTCAGCAAGTCCCTGAACAGGCGCCAGTAGTAGAGAAACACGTTGCCAGTGTCACAGATTCAAAGCCTGCGATTGATATCGAAGACATGTTAGAAACGCTCGATGGTGATGCTGAGTCTGTCGAACTCTTGCTTGGTGTGTTTGTACAAGACCACGCAGGTGACTACGAGAAGTTTAAGTCTTTGTTGACCAAAGATGAAACCTCCGCGGCTCGCATTGTACATAGCTTAAAAGGCGTGGCTGGCAGTATTAAAGCGTCTCGGTTAGCCATCATTGCCGCAACCATTGAAATGACAATGAAGCAGTCCAGTGCGATCAGTGAACATGATTTAGCTGAACTAGAGCAGGCTATAAAAGCCTCTGTGGATTCTGCTCATGAATATTTAGACAGTCAGCGTTAACTTTTACAGGATTTTTGACAATACTCTGACGAAGCGCTCATACAATCAGCGCCCTTAGTCTTTGTCAGAGGTTTATATGTTACGAGTTTCGAGTCGAAGTTGGATGGTGTTGGTGCTTAGCATTGTGCTAAGTGGTTGTTCTCTCTTAGAAGTTAAGTTAGATAGTCAAACGACGCCTCTCACTCAACAAGAGTTAAATGCTCGGCTCATGACGCGTGAATACGCCAAGATGTTTTTTACACGAGTAGAAGACTCGGCTGATTTAATCGCGCAATTTTATCCTGCTGATGACACTTTACATCAATCTTATGTGTTGCTTTGGAAGATCCATGCAGAGCAGGGATTACAACAAGCGGCTTACCAAACTTCCCCTATGTCTGCGTTAATTGACTCGTGGGTTTTCACTGCCCAAATGAATCAGTTTTATAGCCAAGGCGACGGCGCGGATCTGTTCGCGACGGATGATGCAGTAGAGACCGCTCGTTTTCTTGATCAAGAAGCCGAGAAGCTGGCAAAGGGTGTATTGAGCTCGAGTGATTTCAAAAACAGCAAAGCGTTCGTTGCGCAGTTTTCTGCTAGCCACCCATTTAAAGACCTCACATTCAGAAGCACACCTGCTTACCGTGAATGGCTAAATTACCTTGGTAAAGACGAATCGCAAATCGTCCAGAGTTTAGGCACCATGCCAGAAGCAATGAGTGACGCATCTGATCGTTTAAGCCTTATGGCTGACCAGACACCAAAACTGATGTCGTGGAAGGCGGAGTTGGTTGCATTGAATAGCTCACTAACGGGTGAAGACCTATCGATGACGCTGGAAAGCCTTCGTCAAACATCAGCAAGCATGCAAGACTTCATTGAGAACAATCCGGAGTACATGCAAACACTGGCTTCTATTATGTCGACAGAAATGCAACCATTGCTCAACGACCTCAGTGATAAAACCGACCAAAAATTAGCGATGCTGAGTGATGAACGTGTGGCATTAGAAAAAATGGTGACACGTGAGAGAGAAGCTCTAGTAGAGATGATTGCGAAAGAGCGCATCGAGATTGCCGGCATTGTGACTTCAGAAAGAGAACTGTTCACGCAAGACCTTGATCGCGTCTCTCAAGAGGTGGTGGTACTGGCGATTGATAAGCTAATGGAGTTAATCAAAGGTGTGATTATCTACTTCATCCTGTTTATCTTAGTAGTGTTCTTTGCACCGTTAGGCATCGGTTACTGGTTGGGTAAACGAACCGCCAATAAATAGATAAATAAGTAAATCAGCAGATCAAAAAAGAGCGCTCTAGGGCGCTCTTTTTGCATTTATTCATTAACGTTTTGAGTTACGTTCGAAAGCGTTAGCTCCTGAACTTAAGCTTGTTGCTTGCTTAACTCTGTTGCTTCTTCAGCTTCAAACGCTGGTGCTGTTGGTTCACACTTATCAACGAACCAACCCATGTAAGATGTCACGATAGTCACGATGATACAGATGAAGCTTAACCACATGAAGGGTGCGTAAGACAGCGTCGCAACACCAAGAATACTCGCCATGTAGATACCGTTATCACTCCAGGGAACCATACCCGACGTTAGCGTGCCACCAAACTCAGCATTACGAGATAGGTTCTTACGCTTGTAGCCTAAACGGTCGTAGTTTTTCGCACAGATTTTTGGTGTAAGGATTAACGATACGTACATTGCAGAACCGAATACGTTACCCATGAAAGCCGTACCAATTGTGCTCGTCGCTAGTGAACCTGCGCTGTTTACGCGGCGCTCAAACACCTTAGCGATTGTCTCTAGTACGCCCACTTTATCCAGTAAGCCACCAAAACCTAGACCAAATACGATAACCGCCACTGAACCCAGCATTGAAGACATGCCGCCACGGTTAAGAATCGAATCAATAAACTCTACGCCAGATGAGATTGAGAACGGTGCCCAAGCCGTGTTGAATGCCGTTAGGAAGTCGATATCTTGGATCATGACTGCCCAGATAATACCCAGCAGAGAACCAAAACTGATGACCGGGAATGAAGGCATACGGAAAGCCAACAGACCAAGCACGATAAGTACCGGAACGAATGAGT
The DNA here is from genome assembly GCF_041471145.1 of Vibrio sp. 10N.261.54.A5. Lineage (NCBI taxonomy): Bacteria > Pseudomonadati > Pseudomonadota > Gammaproteobacteria > Vibrionales > Vibrionaceae > Vibrio > Vibrio sp. 10N.261.54.A5. The sequence goes on from NZ_JBFRNU010000019.1 coordinate 30,734, forward strand.
AAGGCGTGATGTAGAACTGAACTTCCATTGCTTTGATTACAGAGTCTACTTGGCTCATGTCAACGTTGCCCGCGTAGTGGAAACCAAACGCAGTAAACATGATGCCTGTAATCACGTAGCTGATTAACGCAACTGGAAGCATGCCCTTGATGTGTTCAACCACTTCAACCCCAGACATTGAAGAAGCCAGAATCACTGAATCAGAAAGAGGAGACATCTTGTCACCGAAGTAACAGCCTGACAGCACGGCACCTGCAGTAATCGGTGCTGGAACACCTAGGCCTTGGCCGATACCCATCATCGCGATACCTGCTGTACCCGCAGCACCCCAAGAAGTACCGGTCGCCAATGCAGTTAGAGAACAGATGATCATGGTCGCTAAAAGGAAGATAGAAGGGTGGATAGCTTTCAGACCATAGTAAATGATAGTAGGTACGATCCCGCCTGAGATCCAAGTACCAACAAGAGCGCCAACGGCTAAAAGTATTAAAACCGCGCCTAAGCCATTGGATATTCCTTTGAGTGCTGCTTTTTCTAAGTCTTTGTATTGGTGTCCAAGACGAATACCAAGAACCATGATAATGAACCAGCCAATATACAAGGCAAGTTGAATTGGAAGGTCAAGCTTTGCAGTAAAGGAAAAAGCAAGGGATAGAAATAGTCCTAACGCGATGAATACCTGCAATAGGTTCGGTAGGCGAGTTTTACTCTGCTTCATAAAAGCCTCTTGTGATTTCGAGCATTTATAGTGCTTCGTTATAGTGTGTGGTGCAAAACGGACACTACAGTAATTAGTTTATTATATCGAAAAAATACGCCCAAGTTGTGATATTTGACTGTTAACTCAATCAATTGTGGTTTCATAATCTAAATTTTTGTTACATTCATGATTGTTACATGTTGAAATCTGTCGCACGTTGTTTTCGTTTTGTAAAATAAAACTCTGATTAACCTTGGTTTAAAAGAGGGATTTACTGTTTGTGATGAGCGTCGATTGAATCGACTTTGGCGATGTGAATGTTTGAATTTGACGATAATGGACGCTTAATCAATGAGGTGGAGATGGAATGTCGATACAGAGATAACTGCACGATTCATTACGTTCACTTAAAAGAAACGAAAAAGTTACACTTTTTGACAAAAAGCACTTGAGTTCTGTTTCTGAAAAACTTATAGATGGGGGAGAGCAATTTTTAATTTATACATGGAGAGTGAGCGATGAGAGTAGGTCTAGTTGGTTGGCGCGGTATGGTTGGTTCTGTACTGATGCAACGTATGGTTGAAGAGAAAGACTTCGACTTGATTGAGCCTGTTTATTACAGCACATCTCAGATTGGTATTCCTGCCCCTGTTTTAGGTGGTAAAGATGCGGGTCTACTTCAAGACGCTTTTGATATTGATAGCCTAAAACAGCTTGATGCTGTGATTACCTGTCAAGGCGGCGATTACACATCAAAAGTATACCCAGCACTGCGTCAAGCAGGTTGGAAAGGTTACTGGATTGATGCAGCATCTACTCTGCGTATGGATGCTGATTCAATCATCACTCTTGATCCTGTTAACTTGGCTCAAATCCAGCAAGGCATTCACAGCGGCACCAACACGTTCGTTGGCGGTAACTGTACTGTGAGCTTAATGCTTATGGCTCTAGGTGGTCTGTACGAGAAAGGCATGGTTGAGTGGATGAGTGCCATGACTTACCAAGCAGCTTCTGGTGCGGGTGCTAAGAACATGCGTGAGCTGATCTCACAAATGGGTGTGATCAACGACAGCGTAAGTTCTGAGTTAGCAAACCCTTCAAGCTCAATTCTTGATATCGATAAGAAAGTGGCTGATACGATTCGTTCATCTTCATTCCCAACAAACCAATTTGGTGCTCCGCTTGCAGGCTCACTGATTCCTTGGATCGATGTGAAGCGTGAAAACGGTCAGAGTAAAGAAGAGTGGAAAGCCGGTGTTGAAGCGAACAAGATTCTTGGTCTAGATGGTCAGCCAATCCCAATTGATGGTACTTGTGTACGAATCGGTGCAATGCGTTGTCACGCTCAAGCACTAACGATCAAGCTTAAGCAAGACGTGCCAATGGACGAGATCGAAGAGATCATCGCAACGCACAATGATTGGGTTAAAGTGATTCCTAATGACCGCGACATCACGGCACAGGAGCTAACACCAGCGAAAGTAACAGGCACAATGTCTGTACCTGTCGGTCGTCTGCGTAAGATGTCGATGGGTAACGACTTCCTAAACGCCTTCACGGTTGGTGACCAACTACTTTGGGGTGCTGCAGAACCACTACGTCGTACTCTGCGCATTATCCTTGCTGAGAAATCGTAATAGGCAAGATTGCTTAAATTCTATTAGCTGATAAACCGAAAGGGTTGACGACAAACGTCAACCCTTTTTAGTTTATTGCTACCTCGTTATTCGGCCCTCGAAACTGCCCTTAAATCTCTTCGCATCTCGCTACTCGAATCTCGTGTCTGCTTTTATTTCTCGTCGGTGACGACACGCTTGTCTGGATCCGCTAATTCGCTAGCACAGTGCTTGCAATACATGGCGTCTGAATCATGACCCGCTCGGTTACAGTTCGGGCACTTAACCAATTCTTTGTGCGAGTTCATCTCATTACTGAGTTCTGCAGTAATGATCCCGGTTGGCACTGCTAAGATAGAGTAACCCAATAGCATGGTCAGTGATGCTATGGCTTTACCAAGCGCGGTCTGCGGCACCATGTCACCATAACCTACCGTAGTGATAGTCACGATGGCCCAATAGATACTGTGAGGAATACTGGTGAAGCCATTGTCAGGACCTTCAATAACAAAGATCAAGGCGCCAAAGATAACCACCAAGATGCCGACGGTGCTAAAGAAGATCAGTATCTTTCGTCGTGCCATTAATAGTGAGCGCAACAGAATATTGGAATCTTGCAGGTAGCGAACCAGCTTTAGAATTCGGAAGATACGCATCACACGCAGCAGTCTCACCACACCCATAAATGAAGCGCCTGGGAAGATGATTGCTAGGTAGGTCGGAAGAATCGCCAATAGGTCAACGACACCATAAAAACTGGTGGCGTAAGATTTTGGCTTTGGGGAGCAATAGAGCCTTAACAAATACTCAAGAGTGAAGAGTGCAGTGAAGGTGTATTCGATATAACGCAGCTGTTGTGACCATTCGGTCATCACATTAGGGATGGATTCTAAGATCAGAACCAACAGCGAAGCCAAGATTGCAACGATCAGAGTTATATCAAATGCACGTCCGGCTGGCGTGTGAGTACCAAAGATAATGACGTACAAATGATGCTTGAGTGGCTTGCGTGACATAAGGAGAGGTTCGTCTTCTGTTAAATGCATTAACAGTCATTATACAAGCTTCATAATAACGAGGCGAGTGAAAGCCCAATTGCTTTACTCGCCTCATCTATATTTCAATATTGTTGCCCTTTATAGAGCAACCGAAATGTTGTTAAACGTTATGCCAAGCCTGGGAACAGATTACGTAGGCCATTGGCGATGAACTCGATGCCCAATGCGCCAAGAATCAGACCCATGATACGAGTGATCACGTTGATACCCGTTTGACCTAAAAAGCGAACGATAACCGGCGCTGAACGGAACAAAAGCCAAGAGCACGTTGCGAATGCGATGATGCTAATGCCGATGCCGACCGTATCAATAGCAGCAGGGTAGCGAGAACCATAAACAATGGTCGAGCTGATTGCACCTGGGCCTGCCATTAGCGGCATAGCAAGTGGAACAACGCCGATCTGCTCTTTGCTGATGTATTCAGACTTCTCTTGTTTGTTCTGCTTATCTTCACCGAGCTTACCGCTCATCATCGAAAATGCGATGCTCAATAACAGTAAGCCACCAGCAACGCGGAATGAATCCAACGAGATGCTAAACATATCAAGAAGCATTTGCCCGGCAACAAGTGACATAATCAAGATCACGGCAACAGCAATATTTGCTTGTAAGGCTGTCCTGTTCCTCTCTTCTGGCGGCATATGAGCAGTAAGAGAAACAAAAACAGGCATGATGCCGATTGGGTTTACGGCAGCAACAAGCCCAAGGAAGAATTGCATAAAAATTGCGAGTTCTAAGCCTTGCATGAGAGCGATCTCCAGTTAGCGTACTTAAGGTTGAAGGGTTGATCTGTGAATAGTTTAGGCGCGTAATGTAAGGGACAAACTCAATTTACGCGAATGAAAAAAACTAACTTGAAATGGGTGATTCTTTTTAGAAAAACTAATTGAATCTCACTTTTGTTTTAAGCCTGTTGCAAGCTAGCTGGTAGTGTTTCATTTTGTAATTTATTATTGAGTAACTGTTAACCGACGCACGAAATTAATAAAAATTATGTCAGAATCTAGCCCGTACAACGCTATGGATATACTCTCAGTAGCACGAATATAGCTGTATACATGTAATTTAACGGACTAAAAATGAAACTTTTTTACAGTTTATTACGCTATGTAGAAAAAAGTTGTCTGTTTGCTTGTTTTTTGCGCGAACGAAAAGTGTGAGTTTAATCTATATAAATCATGCTCTTAAGTTCATTTTTGCGATTGCCTTACTACTTTCTGGTTAATTCTTTTTGGGTAACTGATCTGGGTCAATTTTTTTCACACAGTGAAATAATATACTCAGCCCTGAAAGCAATTTACTAAGAACGCTGGTGTTTAAGGTTAACGGCAAGCAGCGAATTTAATAAAAAGTTTTTAATATTTATTATTTTAGGAGATCCACCATGCCTGTAACTAACTTAGCGGAACTTGATGCTCTAGTAGCTCGCGTTAAAGCAGCACAAGAAGAGTTTGCAACATTCTCTCAAGAGAAAGTAGACGCAATCTTCCGCGCAGCTTCTCTTGCTGCTAACCACGCTCGTATTCCACTTGCTCAACAAGCAGTTGCTGAATCTGGAATGGGTATTGTTGAAGATAAGGTTATCAAAAACCACTTTGCATCTGAATTTATCTACAACAAATACAAAGACGAAAAAACATGTGGCATCTTAGAAGAAGATGACAACCTAGGCACAATGACTATCGCTGAGCCTGTAGGTATCATCTGTGGTATCGTTCCAACAACGAACCCAACTTCTACAGCAATCTTCAAATCTCTAATTTCTCTTAAGACACGTAACGGCATCATCTTCTCGCCACACCCACGTGCAAAGAACTCAACTAACGACGCAGCGAAACTAGTTCTAGACGCAGCTGTTGCAGCTGGTGCTCCAAGAGACATCATCGGTTGGATCGACCAACCATCTGTAGAGCTTTCTAACGCGCTTATGAAGCACGACGGTATCGCACTTATCCTTGCTACTGGTGGTCCAGGCATGGTTAAAGCAGCATACTCTTCAGGTAAGCCTGCTATCGGTGTTGGTGCTGGTAACGTTCCTGTCGTTATCGATGAAACAGCTGACATCAAACGTGCTGTAGCATCTATCCTTATGTCTAAGACTTTCGATAACGGCGTAGTATGTGCTTCTGAGCAAGCTGCAATCGTAGTTAGCGAAGTATATGACGAAGTTAAAGAGCGTTTCGCTTCTCACAAAGCTCACGTTCTATCTAAAGCTGACGCTGATAAAGTACGTAAAGTTCTGCTTATCGACGGCAACCTAAACGCTAAAATCGTAGGTCAACCTGCTCCAGCAATCGCTGAAATGGCTGGTGTTAAAGTTCCTGCTGATACAAAAGTACTTGTAGGTGAAGGTCTTGGTAAAGTTTCTTACGATGACGAATTCGCTCACGAGAAACTATCTCCAACTCTAGGTCTATTCCGCGCAGATGACTTCGAAGACGCAGTTGCTCAAGCGGTAACTATGGTTGAAATCGGTGGTATCGGTCACACATCTGGTCTTTACACTAACCAAGATACTAACGCAGACCGCATCCGTTACTTCGGTGACAAGATGAAGACTGCTCGTATCCTAATCAACATCCCGACTACTCACGGTGGTATCGGTGACCTGTACAACTTCAACGTTGCACCTTCTCTAACTCTAGGTTGTGGTTCATGGGGTGGTAACTCTATCTCTGAGAACGTAGGTCCTAAGCACCTTATCAACAAGAAAACTGTAGCGAAGCGAGCTGAAAACATGTTGTGGCACAAACTACCTAAGTCTATCTACTTCCGTCGTGGTAGCCTTCCAATCGCAATGAGCGACCTAGAAGGTAAGAAACGCGCATTCCTAGTAACTGACCGTTTCCTATTCAACAACGGTTACGCAGATGACGTAGTTAGCTTGCTTAAAGCACAAGGCATCGAAGTTCAAACTTTCTTCGACGTAGAAGCGGATCCAACGCTATCTGTTGTTGAGAAAGGCGCTGAAGCAATGAAGAGCTTCCAACCTGACGTAATCCTTGCTCTAGGTGGCGGTTCTCCAATGGATGCTGCTAAGATCATGTGGGTTATGTACGAGCACCCAGAAACTCACTTCGAAGAACTAGCAATGCGCTTTATGGACATCCGTAAACGTATCTACAAGTTCCCTAAAATGGGTCAAAAAGCTGAGCTTGTATGTATCACTACAACTTCAGGTACAGGTTCAGAGGTTACTCCATTCGCTGTTGTTACTGACGACAAGACTGGTGCTAAATACCCACTAGCTGATTACGAAATCACGCCAAACATGGCTATCGTTGATGCGAACCTAGTAATGAACATGCCTAAGTCTCTAACAGCGTTCGGTGGTTACGATGCAGTAACTCACGCTCTTGAAGCTTACGTATCTGTTCTAGCGAACGAGTACTCAGACGGTCAAGCTCTTCAAGCTCTTAAGATGCTTAAAGAATACCTACCATCAAGCTACAAAAATGGTGCGGCTGACCCAATAGCTCGTGAGAAAGTACACAACGCAGCAACTATCGCTGGTGTAGCATTTGCGAACGCATTCCTAGGTGTGTGTCACTCAATGGCTCACAAAATTGGTGCTGAGTTCCACCTACCACACGGTCTTGCTAACGCACTACTTATCTCAAACGTTGTACGTTACAACGCGAACGATAACCCAACTAAGCAGACTGCATTCTCTCAGTACGACCGTCCACAAGCACGTCGTCGTTACGCTGAAGTTGCTGACCACCTAGGCCTAAGCCAAGCTGGTGACCGTACAGCTCAGAAGATTGAACGTCTACTGACTTGGTTAGAAGAGCTTAAAGTTGACCTAGACATCCCACTATCTATCCAAGCTGCGGGTGTTAACGAGTCTGACTTCATCGCTAAACTAGACGAGCTAGCTGTTGAAGCGTTCGATGACCAGTGTACAGGTGCTAACCCACGTTACCCTCTAATCACTGAGCTAAAAGAAGTTCTAACAACTTCTTACTTCGGCCAACCATACGTTGAAGGCGAAACTTTCGAAGGTACTACAGTTATCCTTAAGAAAGCAGACCAAAAGCCAGCTGAAGCGAAAGCGCCAAAAGCTAAAAAAGAAAAAGCTAACGCATAATAAGTAAGCATTAGTTTTGAGATAAGTTTTCGCTAGCACGATACTTATCTATCGGGAAAAGATGAAAGCCCCAGTCGAGAGACTGGGGCTTTTTTTATGTTTGGTTCGTTTGTAAAACGGATTGAGAGGTAATAGCTCTGCTACTTAATATGAGCTGAGCCAGTCATGTTCAATTGGAATAGGGAGTTAAACCTCTGCCGCGACAACTCGCCCACTGAAGTAGTCATTCGAGACAATGTATTCGGTTGTTCTGGTCAGCTCGTCTTGCAGCTGCGCCCAGTGACATCGGTTGAGCTTGCCATCGGAGTTATGAACGGCGGGAACAACGCCACCGACTCGAATGCCAAAGGGAGTCAGCTCTTTCGCCCAACTATGGGTAAAGCCAGTGATCATTGAGTTTGCGCTCTCTAAGCCAGACACATCGTGAAAGTCATCATGAGATATCACATTCACAATCACGCCTTCCTTATCTTCCTCTCGCAATCTCTCAGCACTGATTTGCCCAAATGCGAACAGGGTCGATGCCATCGATGAGAGATCATTAATAAAGCTGCTCACAGGCTGATCGCCAATTAGGCTAGGCATTGGGGAGCTTATCCAGTTATTGACCAGCACATCGGGTGTCGTGTTGAAGGTGGTTTGAATAAAATCATATACGCTGAGAATCGCTTGGCTGTCATTGCCTTTGAGCGTGTAGTGGTAAACAGAGTCAGAAAACCGGGCACACTGTAGATACGTCGCTTTAAGTGCTTCCGTGTCTTTATCACAAAGGATGACGGTGGCTCCAAGGTTAACAAAGTGGTTCGCAATCGCCCCCCCCAGTCGCGAGCCGGCAGATGTCACCAATATGATTGAGCTTTTTATTTCCATCCCAGTACCTAAACAAATCGTCCATGTCGGATAAGGATGGGTTAAAATTTATACAACGGGTGTGAATTGGTTCAAACTAAGGTGTGCCAATTAATAAGTTTTTATGAACTTAGTGGCACGTCACATTTTGTAGTAACTTCAAGCGGTAACCGACATCAGGTGTTTTTAGGTTGCCTAAGGCTAGTGGTTCATATCATTCGTGTGAATACTTTGAAGTGTGCGAGTTAGTCGAAGAAGAGCTATGGATAGACAGCGAAAAAGGGAAAGGTAGGTGATCGCTATACTTGAGCTTGAATTTGATACCGACGTTGCGCGGTGGTTAGCTCATTGTAGAGCGTGGCATGTGGCAAATCAGGTAAATGCTTGTTTGCGAGTTTGCGTCGGTCATGACCAGAAAGGTTTTGGTAAACCTCTTCGGGTAAGTCGGCTGTATCTTCAGGCATGAAGGCAAGCGCTTCAGGTTTCAAGTAATGGCTGAGTTTGGCGCTGGCAAGGCTAGCTTGATGAAAATGATTAGATTGCTGAGCTGAAATCTCATATGAAGACTGGTTTGAACGCAGTTGTTGAGGTTCTGCTACGCCAAATTGTTTGCGCAGGCGATCTTCATTTGTCTCTGTGATTTCAATGGTGTCAATTGGCGTGCAATCACGGACATCATTAGAAAACATAGATAACAGCAACGCGAAATCTGCACGGCGACCTTGCTCAACCGCTTGGCTGATCCCGATGCCGAACTTCAGTTCGTTGATGATTCCTGCTTTGTCTAAAGTATGTATTTGCATGTCGCCTCTCATTGGATACACCTTTAACGGCATGGAGTCGGCAAACTTTAGTGTTTAATTACAGGCAAATAGAGAATTTATGTAGGGTTGGGAAGAAGGCTATCAATAGTTCGAGAAGTAAGCGCTATTGGCGGGTTTATTACGAAATGTTTAGATTTTGTGGAACACGACAGATACAAAAAAGCTCACGCCGAGGCATGAGCTTTCAATAGATAACTCGCTATAAATAGCGCAGCGTAAGCAATAATTACTTAGCTAGGTTCTCTTCTACGAAAGACCAGTTTACTAGGTTCCAGAATGCAGCCATGTAGTCAGGGCGAACATTGCGGAAATCGATGTAGTAAGCGTGTTCCCATAGGTCAACAGTTAGAAGTGGAGTAACACCTTCTTCTGTTAGAGGAGTAGCAGCGTTAGAAGTGTTAACGATGTCTAGAGAACCGTCAGCTTTCTTAACTAACCAAGTCCAAGAAGAACCGAAGTTGTTGATTGCTGAATCAGTGAATTTCGCTTTGAATTCTTCGAAAGAACCGAATGCAGCGTTGATAGCTTCTGCAACAGCGCCAGTTGGTTCGCCGCCCGCTTTAGGAGCAAGACAGTGCCAGTAGAACGTGTGGTTCCAGATTTGAGCAGCGTTATTGAAAACACCACCAGTAGAAGTCTTAACGATCTCTTCTAGTGTTTTGCCTTCAAACTCAGTACCTGGGATAAGGCCGTTTAGCTTAACAACGTAAGTGTTGTGGTGCTTACCGTGGTGGAAATCTAGCGTTTCTGCTGAGATGTGTGGTTCTAGCGCGTCTTTCGCGTAAGGAAGAGCCGGTAGTTCAAATGCCATTGCTCAATTCTCCATTGATATGAAAGAGTTAACTCTTTCGATTGCTTCCAGTGATATTATTATTCATGGCTCGCTATACTGCCAACCATGGTCAATTTGCTGACTTGCGATATAGTTTAGCAAGTTTTTACTTTATTAAAAGCTTATTTCATTACTTTTGTGTGAATTGTTAGCTTAGCTTGTTAACCGCTTTTTTTATATGGTTTTTATTCTTTTAGTTTGGGGTAGAATAAAGGCAATAAAAGCCGTAATCCATTAACGAGGAAGCAATGGAAACTATCGATAAAATCAAACAGCAAATTGAAGAAAACACTATTCTACTGTACATGAAAGGTTCTCCTAAGCTACCTAGCTGTGGTTTCTCTTCTCAAGCGTCTCAAGCTCTAATGGCATGTGGCGAAAAATTTGCTTACGTAGATATCCTACAAAACCCTGATATCCGTGCAGAGCTTCCTGCTTACGCACAGTGGCCAACTTTCCCACAACTTTGGGTTGAAGGTGAGCTAATCGGTGGTTGTGACATCATTCTTGAGATGTTCCAAAAAGGCGAACTTCAGCCAATCATCAAAGAAGCAGCGGCTAAAGTTGCTGGCGATGACGCTGAATAAGTTCTAGCCTTTGCGCTGAATAGTTAAAATGAGGGGCCTTAATCAGGCTCCTTTTTTGTTTGAATTGATCGAATCATTGACTCGATAAGGAATGAACAATGAACGTAAAACTTCATTATGTGCATGATCCAATGTGCAGCTGGTGTTGGGGTTACAAGCCAACACTTGAGTTATTGAAACAACAATTGCCTGCGAGCATTGAGTTTAACTATGTAGTGGGTGGTTTGGCCCCGGATTCTGATGAGCCAATGTCAGAAGAGATGAAAGGCAAGCTGCAAGCGATTTGGAAGCAGATCGAAGCTAAGTTGGGTACTGAGTTTAACCATGATTTTTGGACAGAGTGCCAACCTGTTCGCAGTACTTACCCTGCGTGCCGTGCCGTGATTGCTGCAGGTTTTCAAGACCACTACGAAGCGATGCTTGAAGCGATTCAACATGCTTACTACCTTCGTGCGATGTTGCCACATAGCCAAGACACACATTTGCAGTTGGCTGAAGAGCTAGGTATGAATGTTCAACAGTTTGAAAATGACCTTTCTAGCAAGTTATTGGAAAGTGAGTTAGATGACCAGCTAGGCTTTAAAGAAGCGATGGGTGTATTTTCTTACCCGACCTTAATGCTTGAAGTGAACGGCATCTTTAGTGAAGTTGAATTGGATTATCATTCAACGGAAGCGACGCTTAAGTCTATTCGCGAAATTTTAGTGAGTAATGCTCCCGCTGCGTAATTCAGCGAGAGTCATCTGTATTCGCAATGATTTCTAAGGCTTACTCATCAGAGTAAGCCTTTTTTGTTTGGTGTCGCTAGTTCAATGAGAGTGAACGGAAGGAAGAGTAGAATGAATCTCAGAGACAAAAAAGACCGCACGAGGCGGTCTTTATAAAAGTGAGCGTAGGACTGTTTAACTACAGAACCTAATTACAGAACCATGGCTGCAATCCAACCGAATACGATCAGTGGGATGTTGTAGTGCAGGAACGTCGGTACTACGGTTTCCCATACGTGCTCGTGTTGACCATCAGCATTTAGACCAGACGTTGGACCTAATGTTGAGTCAGAAGCCGGAGAGCCCGCATCACCAAGTGCAGCAGCTGTACCTACTAGAGCGATTGTTGCCATTGGCGAGAAGCCAAATGCAGCTGCTAGTGGAACGTAGATAGTTGCAAGGATTGGAATCGTAGAGAACGAAGAACCAATGCCCATAGTAACCAATAGACCAACAATTAGCATAAGTAGTGCTGCTAAAGGCTTGTTGTCGCCGATGCTTGTTGAAAGTGCTTCAACCAAAGATTCAACGCCACCTGTTTGCTTCATAACTGCCGCGAAACCTGCTGCTGCAATCATGATGAAACCGATCATTGCCATCATGTGAACGCCCTTGGTGAAGACATCTTGTGTCTCTTTCCAAGCAATAACGCCACCGAAGGTAAATACCATGAAACCCGCTAGAGCACCGATGATCATAGAGCCAGTCGATAGTTGAACTGTTAGCGCTGCTACGATACCAGCTGCTGCTACTAGGATGTGCTTCTTGTTGATCTCTTTCACTTCTGTTGAAACAACAGTGTGAGAGGTTTCTTTGTATTGGCGAGGCTTACGGTAAGTAAAGAATACTGCAGTAAGGAGACCGAAGATCATGCCTGCTGCTGGTAACAACATTGCCATAGGTACTTGGCTTGCTACAACGTTTTCAAGACCATTGTCGTGAAGGTTTTTAAGCAGGATGTTGTTTAGGAAGATGCCACCAAAACCAATCGGTAACACCATGTAAGGTGTAATCAGACCAAAAGTCAGCACACACGCAACTAGACGACGGTCTAGGTTCATTTTTGCGAATACGCCTAGTAGAGGTGGGATTAAGATTGGGATGAAGGCGATATGTACCGGAATCACGTTTTGCGAAGACATGGTCACTAAGATCAACGACGCAAGCATGCCGTATTTAAGACCAGTCGATGCTGCACTGTTCTCTTTGCCGTGAATGCGTTTGATAACACTTTGAGCAAGGAGATCTGTGATACCAGAACGTGAGATAGCTACAGCGAATGTACCAAGCATAGCGTAGCTAAGTGCAATCGTTGCACCGCCGCCTAATCCACTTTCGAAAGCCGCGACTGCGTCGTTCAAGCTCATACCAGAGGCTACGCCACCGATAATTGCACTGAACGTCAGAGCAACGACTACGTTTACACGCATCAAAGCTAAAACAAGCATGATGCAAACTGAAATTACAACAGGATTCATATTATTCTCGGGATGTTGTGTTTTTTATGAAGGCAATACGAAAAAACGTTTACCGACTCTATTTTTTATTCTTCGTCAACAAGAGGCCAACCACCAAGGGCTTTCCATTTGTTTACAATGCCGCAAAATAACTCTGTGGTTTTTTGCGTATCATACAAAGCAGAGTGTGCTTCTTTGTTGTCAAATTCCATCCCTGCAGTGCGGCAAGCTTTAGCCAAAACGGTTTGACCGTAGGCAAGACCACTAAGAGCTGCAGTGTCAAAAGTAGCAAATGGATGGAAAGGGACGCGTTTAAGCTTACAGCGCTCACTTGCCGCATTAACGAAGTTCAAATCGAATGTAGCGTTGTGAGCAACCATGATTGCGCGACTGCAATCTGAAGCTTTTTGTTCTTTTCTCACTAGCTTGTAGATTTCTTTAAGGGCTTCTTGTTCCGACACAGCACCACGTAATGGGCTAAATGGGTCTTTAATTCCGTTAAAGTCTAATGCTGCCTGCTCTATATTTGCGCCTTCAAAAGGCTCAATGTGAAAATGAAGCGTTGATGCAGGGTGCAGATCTCCGTTCTCATCCATTTTTAATGTAATGGCACAGATTTCTAATAATGCATCGGTTTCAGCGTTAAACCCTGCGGTTTCCACGTCGATGACCACTGGAAAATAGCCGCGAAAGCGTTTTTTTAGGGTCAGAGCTTCGTTTTCTACAGTCATGTTAGCCCAAATAAGTGTGATTAAGGCTGCATTATTGCAGATAATAGCAGTGATAAAAACTAGGGAAGGGCAATAAATCATAAATTACCTAACCCATTACGGCTTGATAATTGCATATTTAAACGTGAGAGAAAAATGCGGCAATTGGCTGCATTGTTAAACGAATTGCTTAAGAGATACTCCACTTTATGAAGAAACAACTCATAACAGGTTCAATGCTATTTTCGCTACTTGTGTCGTCATCGGTCATGGCACAAGAAAAGCGTTACGGAGCATCTCCTCAACAGTCGACATGGGAGATGGTGGCCAACACGCCACTAGAATGTCGCTTGGTTCACCCAATTCCAAACTTTGGTGATGCTGAGTTCTCATCTCGCGCGAGTAAAAAAATCATTTTGGACTTTGAGCTTAAAATGCGTCGCCCAATGGGTGCTACGCGTAATGTCAGCTTGATTTCGATGCCGCCACCTTGGCGTCCGGGTGAAAGTGCTGATCGCATGACAACCATTAAGTTCTTCCAACAATTTGATGGCTATGTCGGTGGTCAAACAGCTTGGGGCATCTTGAGTGAGTTGGAGAAAGGGCGTTATCCGACATTCAGCTACCAAGAGTGGCAGAGCCGAGATCAACGTATCGAAGTGTCGTTGTCGTCAGTGCTATTCCAAGAAAAATACAATGTGTTCAGTGACTGTGTTGCTAATCTGCTGCCTTACAGCTTTGAAGATATCTCTTTCACTATTTTGCATTACGACCGCAACAGCGATCAGCTGAATAAATCGTCGCGTAAAAGGCTGAGCCAGATTGCTGATTACGTTCGCTATAATCAAGACATCGACCTTGTGCTGGTGGCAACGTACACCGACTCTGTCGACAGCAAAGGGATTAGCCAAAACCTTTCAGAGCGCAGAGCGGAATCGTTAAGAGAGTACTTCAAATCTCTAGGCTTGCCAGAAGATCGTATTCAAGTACAAGGCTATGGTAAGCGTCGTCCGATTGCAGACAATAACTCGCCAATTGGTAAAGACAAGAACCGACGTGTTGTGATCTCTTTAGGTCGTACACAGGTTTAAGCTAAACAATAGCTTGTTTTGAAATGACAAAGCCCGTCTTGATGACGGGCTTTTTTATGTTTTAGATTTGGAGTCGTTGTTTGGACGTAACTTGTTTAGTTCAAGCGGAAGCGGGCGATCATTTCACAGTTGGTCGCGGTATCGATCTTCTCCACCATAGAGGCAATTTTAGGGTTTGGGTGGCGTTTCATGAAATCGATCAGCGCTTTCTTACAGCAACCAATAGAATCGATAAAGCTTGAACATTGAGTATTAGGGCACTGAGGGATCAGTGTGAGTACCTTTTCGGAAGCCAGTTGAAGATACTTGAGCTCGTATTCAGTGTCGCCAGCCCAACGCCAGAATTGAGCAAGATTGTGGCAAGAAATCACCGAGATCAGTAACCGCTCATCGGCTTGAATATCGGTGCGTTCTGTAATTTCTTCACTTAAGTTCAAAGCCTGCTGATAATGAAGAATACTTCGTACAGGATCGTCGAGCTGCAATGCAGTATCGGCAAGTAACGTGTGTTTTTCCCATTCGCTAATCATTGTATTACCTCATTAATCAATAGGTGGTTAATTTAAATAATAATTATTATCATGTAAAGTTTCATCAATGAGATTGTTAAGAATAATTGGTGAAGCATATCGATTATGGGGAGAGTGATAAAAAAGAAGCGAGCATAGTGCTCGCTTCTTTTTTATTTCATCAGGCGTTCAAACTCAACTTCTCAAAGAGGTTAAGGAATTAACCTTCTAGACCTGCGCTTGCTTGTTTGTTCTGAATCAGCTCAATCATGTAGCCATCAGGATCTTTAACGAACGCAATGTGTGTAGAGCCGCCTTTAACCGGACCCGCTTCTCGCGTTACGTTGCCGCCAGCTGCTTTAATCGCATCACACGTTGTGTAGATGTCATCAACACCGATAGCAACGTGACCAAAAGCAGAGCCAAGATCGTATTCCGTGGTGCCCCAGTTGTAAGTCAGCTCAATCACTGCGCCTTGAGATTCGTCGCCAAAGCCAACGAAAGCCAGTGTGTATTCGTACTCTTTGTTTTCGTTCTTACGTAATAGCTGCATGCCCATTACATTGGTGTAGAACTCGATAGACTTGTCTAGATCACCCACGCGTAGCATGGTGTGTAAAATACGACCGTTTGACATGATTTGCTCCTAGCTTGTTATTGGTTGTTTCTTTTATAGCACTATATATGAGCAAGCTCATAAGCAACACCAAAGAGATGATGAGTTTGGTCATATTTTCTTATTCTCATCATCTATCTTACTCTCCCTCTCTAGATTTTTCTTATTTGTATTACAATAAAATGAAAGTAGACGGCCTTCTTGATTTGTCAGTCACTATTGATTAATTCGAAGTTTTGCATAAATAGTAAGTTTGAGTATTGGTCTTTTTTGTAATGGCCTTGGTTATTGAATTGTGATTTATATCTCCATCTTGTTGCTGATTTCCTTTCGTTTTTACAATTGGCATCTAACTTTCCATTTTATCAATTTATGATTACGCCAACATCTCCCTGTTTATAGAAAGGTTATTCCGATGTTTTACTTCGTTATTAAGGAATTTTCGATAAAATACGCCGATAACCAATGGTTTTTACGAAAGTGCAAAGGGTGTCTATTTTTTGTGCTTATCTTTTTTAAACAATAGTTTGGGCTTGTATTGTTTGTTTTATGTTTGATGTTTGATGTGGTTGTGTTTTCAAAGTAGTTGTCAAGTGTGTATCAAGTGTATCTTTTGCGATCTTTGCTAAATAGACAATCCTTACTATATAGTTTTTCAAGCGCACCAAATCGACTAAATATTCACTTTTGATTTGTGCGATTTTTCTATCACATAAGAATAAGTATTATTTTATTACATTAGCCTCGGCGTGAGGCATTGATGTGGAGTACTCAAATGACGAGTAAATGGTTTACACAACAAAGTTCAGATGTTTTAAACGAACTGAACGCAGATCAAACGACAGGTTTATCAACTTCTGAAGCGGATGCACGCTTAGAGAAGCACGGCACTAACGAACTGACTGCACAAGAGTCAGCTTCTGCGTGGGAACTGTATATTCATCAATATAAAAACCCACTGATTTTTATTCTAGCTGTTGGTGCAATCGTTTCTTGGTCTACTGGCCACGCGATTGATGCTATTGCTATTGCAGTGATTATCCTTATCAATACTGGTATCGCGTTCTGGCAAGAATTTAAAGCTCAGAAAGGGATGGAAGCGCTAAAAGAAATGGCAGCTCCAGAAGCCGAAGTGATGCGCGATGGTAAATGGATCAGTGTTCCAGCTAAAACCCTCGTTCCTGGTGACATCATCAAAATTAATACTGGCGATATTCTGCCTGCTGATGTTCGTATTCTTGAGTCAAACCGTCTGACGGTAGATGAGGCTGCACTGACCGGTGAATCTGAGCCAGTGAATAAGCAGTCTGAACGCCTTGAAGATGAGACCCTTGGTCTTGGCGATCAGAAGAACATGGGCTTCATGACAACAATCGTGACTACAGGTACAGGCCTTGCTGTGGTAACAAGCACAGGTATGCAAACTGAAGTTGGTCACATCGCTGATATGATGAACCAAACGGAAGAGACGAAAACACCAATGCAAGAGCGTATGGACACCATCGCACTCGCATTATTGGTTGTTGCTCTTGTGGTTGTTGCTATTGTTTGTGCTATCGGTGTTTACCACGGTATGCCATGGTTAGAAATCCTAACAACAGGTATCTCTTTATCGGTTGCCGCTATTCCTGAAGGTTTACCAACGGTGGTTACTATCGTATTAACGATGGGCTCGACTAAGATGGTTAAGAATAATGCTTTGGCTAAACAGCTAGCAGCAATCGAAACGCTTGGTTCTACAACCGTTATCTGTTCAGATAAAACCGGTACGCTAACACAAAACCAAATGCAGGTGATGAAAGCGTACGATGTGTCTGGTCGTTACTGGGATGTGTCAGGTAAAGGTTTTGATCCTAAGGGTGAATTCATTACCAAAGGTCACAATGTCGAAGCGACAAACAGCCCTGCAATGATGAAAGGTCTTGTTGTTGCAACGCTTTGTAACGATGCTGAATATGTAAATGCTGATGGTAAATGGACGGTTCGTGGCAACCCGACAGAAGGTGCACTAATTGTTGCAGCTGCAAAAGCAGGTCTTAAACAAGATGAAATGCTATCAACGGGTGGCTACTCAATCGTTAAGAAGTTCCCGTTCGATTCTGGTCGTAAGATGGCTTCTGTTATCGTTCGTGACCCACAAGGTAAGCACTTCCTAGCATTGAAAGGTGCGCCAGATGTTGTTCTTGGTAAATCAACCAGCTTCATGGTTGACGGTGGTTTCGTACCAACGGTTGGCTGTGAAGTTTCAGGCAACTTGGCTCTCGATACCGCACCGTCTCAAGAGCTTCATTTAAACTTTGAAGCGGCAATCCAAACCTTTGGTGGTGATGCTCTGCGTACACTTGCCGTTGGTTTCCGTGAATTAAAAGAAGAAGAGCTTGAGTTAGATTTCCCTGAGCTTGAAAAAGACGTCAGCATCCTGGGTATCTATGGCATCATGGATCCACCACGCCCAGAAGTACGCGATGCAGTAAATAGCTGTTATAGCGCTGGTGTTCGTACGGTAATGATTACCGGTGACCACGCAGTCACGGCAGCAGCGATTGCTCGTGAAATCGGAATCATCCGTAGCGAAGACGATCTAGTGGTAACGGGTGCTGAGCTTGACCAAATGGATGACGAGAAGCTGTTGTCTATCTGTTCTCAGGTTGCAGTATTTGCCCGTGTTACTCCAGAGCACAAGCTGCGTATCGTAAAAGCGCAGCAAGAGAACAATGAAGTTGCCTCTATGACCGGTGACGGCGTGAACGATGCGCCAGCACTGCGTCGTGCAGACATTGGTGTTGCGATGGGTATTACAGGTACGTCTGTTGCGAAAGACTCAGGTGACCTTATCCTGTTGGATGACAACTTCAGTACTATCGTGAAGGCGGTACGTCAGGGTCGTCAAATTTTCGATAACCTACGTAAGTTTATCCGCCAAGCACTTACAGCGAACGTGGGTGAGGTTTCGGTAATCCTATTTGCATTCCTACTCATGGGACCAGATGTAGTACTTCCGCTAACTCCACTAATGATTTTATGGGTTAACCTCGTTTCTGATGGTCTACCAGCACTCGCACTCGGTGTTGAGCCAGAAGAGAAAGATCTCATGGAGCGTAAGCCAGGCAAACGTGACCAAGGCTTCTTCTCTAATGGTCTAGGCGCTCGTATCCTAACTCGTGGTCTCGCATTAGGTGGTCTAAGCTTTGTGACATTCTCTTACGCACTCGACGGTGGTTACAGTGCTCAATACGCACAAACCGTTGCGTTTTTAACACTGATCTTTGCTCAACTTTGGAGCTTGTTCGATGCACGTACGTTTACAACGATTTATCGTAAGAATCCGTTCACTAACCACTACCTACTTGGTGCGGTGGCAGTATCGGCTATCTTGTCTTTAAGCGTTGTGTACACAAGCTTCGGTCAGTTGGTATTCAGCACAGAAGCGCTAGAGTTTAATCACTTAATATCGTTAATCTTCATTGCAGCAGTACCAACATTTGTTCTATCTGCTATCAAAGAAGTGACTAAAGTGGAGTTTATCTAAGACAGACTTCTTAGCTAAATAATTGAATCCCGCCATAAAAGGCGGGATTTTTTATGCCTGTTGTCTTGGGAACGCAGAATTAGAAGTGAAAACTTATGTAGAGGCGGATTCTAGAGAGTGGCAATAAAAAAGCAGCGCTTTAAGCGCTGCCGTATTGATTAATCGTTGTGAACGGAAAGACTAATCTTCGCTCTTTTCTTTGAATTCACAGAGGTCTTCAATGATACAGCTGCCACAGCGTGGTTTACGTGCGACACAGGTGTAACGTCCATGAAGAATGAGCCAATGGTGGACATCCAGTTTGAATTCTTTTGGGATAACTTTAAGTAGTTTTGCTTCGACATCGTCGACGGTTTTACCCATCGCTAGCTTAGTGCGGTTTGATACACGATAGATGTGAGTATCAACGGCAATGGTTGGCCAACCGAATGCGGTATTTAACACTACGTTTGCTGTTTTACGACCGACACCTGGAAGGGCTTCTAATGCAGCGCGATCTTCCGGTACTTCACCATTATGTAGGTCAAGCAGCATACGACACGTTTTGATGGTGTTTTCTGCTTTTGAGTTAAATAGGCCGATGGTCTTGATATACTCTTTTAAGCCATCAACACCTAGGTCGAAAATTGCTTGCGGAGTGTTGGCTAAAGGGTACAGCTTATCCGTCGCCTTGTTCACGCTGACATCGGTTGCTTGTGCAGACAATAGAACGGCAATCAGCAGCTCGAATGGGCTGTTCCAGTTAAGCTCAGTCTCTGGCTTTGGATTGTTTTCTCTTAAACGCTCAAGTATTTCTACTCGTTTTACATTGTTCATAGCGACATTACTTTCAAATAGTTAGGGCATGAAGCTTGGATTGCTTCTGCTTTATCATCGGTTACGCGCTCTTATGAGCGTCATTATTATATGTACTGTTTAGATCTGATTTCCCCCGCTGAGTGGTTGAGCTAACTCAGCGAGGTTTAAGCTAATTTAACTTATTAGGCATTGGTAACGCGAGCGCGTTCAATGACTGGTTTTTCTTGTTTTGGTTGTCTAGATTTTGCTTGGTTATCGATGATATTTTTCAAAGCAATTAAGAAACCAACACCAATGAAGGCACCCGGTGGAAGCAGGGCTAACAAGAAGCTGTTATCAAATTGGAATATCTGGATTCGTAACACCGAAGCCCAGTCACCAAGCAGCAGGTCTGCGCCATCAAATAGGGTCCCGTTACCAATAATCTCACGCATCGCACCTAACACGACCAATACTGATGTCATGCCTAGACCCATCCAGAAACCATCTTGAGCCGCTGGTAGCACTTCATTTTTTGAAGCGAAGGCTTCCGCACGACCAATGATGATGCAGTTGGTTACGATCAGCGGGATGAAGATACCCAAAGAGAGGTAAAGCCCATAGGCGTAAGCGTTCATCAGCAATTGAACACAGGTTACTAGCGAGGCAATGATCATTACGAATACTGGGATACGTACTTCTTTTGGCACATGATTACGAACCAAAGAAACAGAAACGTTTGAGCCGACCAGTACAAGCAAGGTAGCAATGCCTAGCCCAAGTGCGTTAGTGACTGTTGACGATACAGCCAGCAGCGGACATAACCCAAGAAGTTGCACTAGGGCAGGGTTATTGGCCCACATGCCATTTTTGATCAATGTTTTATGGTCACTCATTATTCACCACCACAATTTAGAGGTTGAGCAAGCAATGCTTGGTTGTTTTGGTTAACGTACTGGACCGCTTGTTTGACTGACTTCACGACTGCTCTTGGCGTGATAGTAGCGCCAGTAAACTGGTCAAAATCACCACCGTCTTTACGAACCTTCCAACGGTCTAGATTAGAATCCGTCACTTGCTTACCTGCAAACGAAAGAATCCAATCACTCACACGCAGATCAATCTTATCACCCAAGCCCGGAGTCTCTTGGTGAGAAAGCACGCGAGTACCTAAAATAGTACCGTCAGTTTTCATTCCAACAATGACTTTAATCGCGCCATTGTAGCCGTCTGGTGCAATCGCTTCGATCGCAATCGCGCTAGGCTCACCATTAAGCTTAGCAATGTAAGCCGGCATCGCTTGCTCAGTACCAAGCTCTTCTGCTTGAACCAAAGTACAAGACGAAAACAGCTCGTTGTCGTGCTGATCGTGTGGGATCACTTGGTTAAGAACAGACAGTAACTGAGCCTGTTCTTGTTGTTTGATCTGATCTTTGGTCAGGTAGTGAGTTACCGCGACCAAACCCGTCGAAGCACACGCAAAAATCGCGAGTACAAGGCCGTTTTTCTTAATTGCATTTAGCATGGTATCCGCTCCCTTAGTGACCGTATGTGCGAGGTTTGGTGTAGTAGTCAATCAGTGGAACACACATGTTGGCTAACAATACAGCAAACGCCACGCCATCAGGGAAACCACCCCAACTGCGGATGATAAAGACTAAACCGCCGATCAGAGCGCCAAACACTAAGCGACCTTTGACTGTCGTGGATGCTGAAACTGGGTCGGTTGCAATAAAGAATGCACCAAGCATAGTCGCGCCAGACAGAAGGTGAATGGTTGGAGAAGCGGTTTCACCAGGAGTGAGCACTAAGAACACTAAGCTAAACAGAGTAAGACTGCCGATGAAAGCCACAGGGATATACCATTGAATAACACGTTGCTTAATCAGCACTAAACCGCCGATTAGGTAAGCAAGGTTTACCCACTCCCAGCCTACGCCAGCTAACCAACTAAATTGAGGTTGAGATAGTGCTTCTGAGGCAGTATTGCCTGCCGTTAATGCCGTTTTGAATGCATCAAGCGGCGTCGCCATTGTGGTGCCATCAATGCCAAGGCGTGCTTGTTGCAGAGACAAACCTTCGTTATTGAAGCCAGTAAAGATCATCAAGAATGAGTCAATAAAGCTTGTTGCTTCTGCTGTCAGGCTCGCGGGAGCATTCCAACTGGTCATTTGAACTGGGAATGAAATCAGCAAAACAACGTAAGCGACCATCGCAGGGTTAAATGGGTTCTGCCCTAGGCCGCCGTATAAGTGTTTCGCGATAATAATAGCGAAGAACATACCAATGACGAGGATCCACCACGGAGAGTGTGGGGGAATCGCGACACTCAGTAGCCAAGCGGTTACAACAGCACTGTAATCACGCAGTGCCATTACTGGCGGGCGTTTTCTCAATAGCATGACGGCTGCTTCAAAGGTAACAGCAAGTGCAATAGCAAATACTAACTGGATGAGGGTACCCCATCCAAAGAAGTAGGTTTGAGCTAGTAGACCTGGCAATGCACAAATAGCCACCCATTTCATTAGATCTGGGGTGCTTCTACGGCTATGCGCGTGCGGTGAGCTGGCGATAAAGAAGGCCACTACTCTTTCTCCTCATTGTTCTTTTTATCTAGCTCTTGCTGGGCTTTTTTCGCTTTAGCACGAGCGATAGCTGCAGCAACAGCAGCTTTCTTCGGATCGACCTGTTCAGATTGAGTATCAGTTTCTACTTCAACTACTGGTTCAGATGTTTCTGCTTGCTTAGCTTGCTGTGCTTTTTTTGCTTTAGCACGGGCTATAGCGGCAGCAACGGCGTCTTTCTTAGCATCGCCAGAACTTCCAGCTTCAGTTTCAACTGCAGGTTCAGGAGCTTCGGTTGTTTCTTGTGTCGCTTGCTGTGCTTTCTTAGCCTTAGCGCGAGCGATGGCCGCAGCAACAGCAGCTTTCTTAGGGTCGACTTGCTCCGATTGAGTCTCGGTTTCAACTTCAACCACTGGTTCAGATGTTTCTGCTTGCTTCGCTTGCTGGGCTTTTTTGGCTTTAGCACGAGCGATAGCTGCAGCAACGGCGTCTTTTTTAGCATCACCAGTACTTTTAGCCGGAGCCTCGGAAGCTGAACCTGCTTGTTGTGCTTTCTTGGCTTTAGCGCGAGCTATTGCTGCAGCGACTGCATCTTTCTTAGCGTCACCTGATTTTTCAGCCGGAGCGTCAGAAGCCGATTCCGCTTGTTGAGCTTTCTTCGCTTTAGCGCGAGCGATGGCTGCAGCGACAGCATCTTTCTTAGCATCGCCAGAGCTTTCAACAGGAGCATCCGAAGCAGATTCCGCTTGCTGTGCTTTCTTCGCTTTAGCGCGAGCAATCGCAGCAGCAACGGCGTCTTTCTTCGTATCGCCTGAGCTTTCTGCAGGAGTATCGGCTGCTGCTTGTTGTGCCTTGCGCTCTCTCGCTTGACGCTTGCGCTCTTCACGCAGTTTAGACATTTCAGAGTTGTCTGGTTCAGCGCCTTCCGCTTTTTGAGCTGCAGCTTGTTTCGCTTTTGCCTTCGCAATAGCGGCAGCAACCGCAGGTTTCACTGCTGGTTCTTCATTCGGAACCTGATCCGCAGCGGCTTTTTGTGCTTTAACACGAGCAATCGCAGCAGCAATAGCATCATCACCGCCGGATGTTTTCATATCTTTACGGCGGTTATCTGCGGCTTTTTTAAAGCGGTTTTCACGTTCGGCTTTATCACGCTCCATACGAGCGTTCTTCTCTTCAAAACGAATCTTGGCGCGTTCTGCAGCAGCGGCTTCATCTTTTCGAGTTTTGATTTCAGCTTTTGCTTGGCGATAGTACTGAACAAGAGGGATTTCGCTTGGGCAGACAAATGCACATGCACCACATTCAATACAGTCTTTAATATTTAGCTCTTCACACTTATCCAACTCGTTGGCTTTGGCGTGCCATTGCAGTTGTTGAGGAAGTAGAGACGCAGGGCAAGCTTCAGCACATGCGCTGCAACGGATACATTCCATCTCGTAAGTGCTTGGTGAGATCTCACGACGCGTTGGCGCCAAAATACAGTTCGACGTTTTGGTGATTGGCACATTGGCATGCGGCAAGGTAAAGCCCATCATCGGGCCGCCCAAAATTAAACGCGGCAGTTTTTTATCTGCTTTGTAGCCAAACTCTTCAAGTAACTCATGTACTGGTGTGCCTAATAGCGCCCAAACGTTACGAGGTTGCTTAAAGGTTTTACCGGTTAATGTCACAACGCGGTTAACCACAGGTTCGCCGTCAATTACCGCTCGCTTAATCGAGTAAAGAGAGCCGACGTTCTGAACCAAAACACCAATGTCTGCAGGAATGCCGCCAGCTGGAACCTCTTTGTTGGTGAGGATCTTGATAAGTTGCTTCTCACCACCAGAAGGGTATTTGGTTGGGATAACGCGAATGACGATATCTTTGTCTTTCGCTGCAATCTCAAGTGCTTTTATCGCATCTGGTTTGTTGTCTTCAATGCCGATAACCGTCAGCTTTGGTTGAAGAATGTGTTCAACCACTTCGATGCCTTTTAATACTTCGTCGGCATGTTCTTGAAGCAACTTGTCATCAGAGGTGATGTAAGGTTCACATTCCGCAGCGTTGACGATCAAAATGTCGGTACGACCTAAGCCTGATTGAAGCTTCTTAGCCGTAGGGAAACCTGCGCCGCCCATGCCTGAAATACCAGCTTGGCGAATCACATCAAGCAGTTCGTCAGAAGTCTTTGTCGAAAAATCTTCAACTGGATTTTTTTCAATCCAAGTGTCTAGGCCATCAGGTTTAATAACCACGCATATTTCGCTCAAGCCTGAAGGGTGAGCGGTAGTTCGCGGTTCGATAGCGGTAATCACACCCGATGTTGGTGCGTGTACTGGCAAAGTAAAACCTGTGTCTAAGGCCGTAAGTTGCTGACCTTTTAACACAGTGTCGCCAGCAGCAACCAATAGGTTCCCCGGCTTACCGATGTGCTGTTTCACAGGAAGAACGATTTCTTCTGGAAGCCTTGCATGGACGATATCAGTAGTATTCGACTGTTTCTTGTTTTCAGCAGGGTGCACGCCACCAGGGAAGTTCCAAATAGAGCCCGTGCGAATTTGTTCAATTAAAGAGATCATACTAACCCTATGCTTTAGGCTCTGACGCAGTCGCATCAGTCGCTTGGTTAGTGATATCAGTAACAGGGATGATGTTCATCTGCCATTTCCAATTTTCAGTCGTTGTTGCCACTGGAATCATTTCAATACAGTCAGTAGGGCACGGTGCGACACATAGATCACAACCTGTACATTCATCTTTAATTACTGTGTGCAGTGCCTTGGTGCCACCAACAATGGCGTCAACAGGGCAGGCTTGAATACACTTGGTACAGCCGATACACATATCTTCGTGAATGAAGGCAACGGTTTTTACTTTGTTATCTAAGTCATGAGCGGAGTCTTCAACTTCTACGCCCATTAAATCTGCTAGCTTCTCAATGGTTGCTTGGCCGCCCGGAGGACATTTGTTGATCTTGTCTCCGTTAGCGATCGCCTCTGCGTATGGGCGACAGCCAGGGTAGCCACACTGGCCACATTGAGTTTGCGGTAAAATGGTGTCGATTTGATCGACGATAGGATCAGCTTCAACTTTAAAACGGATAGAAGCAAAGCCCAAAATAGCGCCAAAAACAGCGGCTAAAACGGCTAGCGCAATGATCGCAATTAAAATGGTACTCATGTTTATTTCACCAACCCAGTAAAGCCCATGAATGCCAGAGACATTAGGCCTGCTGTGATCATCGCAATCGATGCGCCTTTGAATGGCATTGGAACATCAGCAACCGCAATACGTTCACGCATTGCAGCAAATAAGATCAATACAAGAGAGAAACCCACCGCTGCGCCGAAACCATAGATGATCGACTGAATGAAGTTGTGGTTTTCATTGATGTTCAGAAGTGCCACACCTAATACCGCACAGTTGGTGGTGATAAGAGGCAGAAAGATACCCAGCAGGCGATAAAGAGTCGGGCTGGTTTTGTGAACGACCATTTCCGTAAATTGAACAACCACCGCGATAACCAAGATGAAACTCATGGTACGCAGGTATTCAATACCCAGAGGGGTAAGGATGTAGGTTTCTACTAGGTATGCAGAGACCGACGCTAACGTTAGAACGAAAGTCGTCGCGAGGCCCATGCCAATCGCAGTCTCCAGTTTCTTGGAGACTCCCATAAATGGACATAGTCCTAAAAACTTCACTAGCACAAAGTTATTGACCAGCACTGTGCCAACCAACAACAAAAGGTATTCGGTCATAATGGATTAATTCTTGAGATTCCGATCCCGATATTATCCTGCTTTGCTCACCTAATAACAACCAAGGATCACTAGGGATTTAGACACTTGGTGAAAAAATCAACGGGTAACCGTTTGATTAAGATGGATCAGGTTAAGTATAGGTGGGTATTTGCGGGGAATGAAAAATAAGATTAACTCAATGATAACTCATCGAATCAATCCTATTTTCTTTGTTGTAAAAAGTGTCGAGGAACGAAATGACTTAGTCTTTATGAACCTGAGCTTTCTCAATTAATGTTTCGAACAGAGGCTCTGCGCACCAAAATTGGCATAAATAGCTTATGTTCCGTGTGTTCTTTTGGCTCGTCACTTGCGAGTTGCAGAGAGAGCTTAACCGCTTGATTAGCCATGACTTGAATTGGGTAACGAATGGTGGTCAATCGAGGGTAGATGAAGCGAGCAATGTGGCCGTCATCAAACCCAATAACTGATATATCTTCTGGAATACGAACGCCATTTTCTTGTAATAACGCCAAACAGCCTGCTGCCATGTAGTCGTTATACGTTGCAATGGCTGTGATATCTGTGTTTTTTGCCATTAAGTTAACCATGGCTTGCTCACCGCCTAGCTCGTCAGGTTCACCATATTCGATGTACTCATCGTTCGATTCAATACCGTGATCTTTCAATGCATCCAAATAGCCACCTAAGCGGTCGTGAGCATCTTCAATATCGTGACTCGAGCAGATGTAGCCAATGTGTTTGTGGCCGTTTTTAATCAAATACTCGGTCGCGATGTAGGAGCCGCGGCGGTTGTCGAGAGCAATACAACGGTTTTCGATATCGGGAACAATGCGATTGATCAGCACCATGCCGGGTACTTCATTGGCCAGCTTGACCAGCTCTTCGTCGCTAATGCCTTTGCTATGAACCACGAGTGATTCGCAGCGGCTGTTGATCAGCAGGTTAATCGCATTACGCTCTTTGGTGGCGTCATGGTAGCCGCTGCCAATCAGTAACTGCTTTTCTTGCTCACTTGCCACGGTATCAATGGCTTTGATCATCGAGCCGAAGAACGGGGCAGAAACATCATTAACCAGTACACCAATCGCGTTTGAAGATTTGCTGACCAATGCACGGGCGTTGGCATTTGGGCGATAGCCGAGTTTTTCCATAGCGGCTTTTACCGCCGCAATTGCGGTTTCACTGGTGTGAGGTGCATTGTTGATTACTCGAGAGGTGGTCGCGATTGATACGCCTGCTTCCTTCGCAACATCTTTAATGGTAGCCATTCCGCTCTCTTATTCTGAATATAATGCTGTGTGCTGGTGGTTGGACATTTAACAACGGATAGTTAGGCAATTCAAATATTAAACATCAAATATGACGAGGTTTGATGGTTTATTTTTGATTGGCTGACTAGTTTGAAAATAAAAAGCCAAGCTCTAGATTTGAGCTTGGCTTTTGAGTCACATTGGCGTGTGGACTGCTGTCGTGTGAGCTGTTGTCGCGTGAAGTAAGGTAATCACAGGTAACCCAAAGTAATAGGGGAACCAAGTGGCTTAGAGCAAGCCGCTTGGTCCGAATCTACTTACGATGCGCTTGTTAGCGTAACCTGATAACGATATTGATTGTCGGTGAGTTGAAACTCTTGGTGAACACTTGGACTCCAAGAATCATCACCACCAACACCCATATGTTGGTGATCTACGCGTACATAGATTTTCTCTTCACGAGTCAGGTCATTGGTATGCTTAGCATCCGTTAATTGTTGCTGGCTGTACTGACTCACACTGAATGAAAAATCGCCTTCGATCCCGATATTTCCTACATTCAAGTTTTTGGTTCCGCAACGTAACCCGCTATCGGTTGGGAATATATACGGCGTATGCATCTGATCCAGTGTCTGTTTGTGTAAACCGAATCGAGCAGCAGCCAAACGGTCTGGATAGTTTTCAAAAGGACCTAATCCCAGCCACGATACTGGAGTTTCATTGGCAGTTTCGAGTGGTAAAGGTAGCTCCATCTCAAGACCAATGCGTGGCATCGGTGGTAAGTGATCGGCTAAGTTGACATCAACCGCGATATTCATTTCGCCTAGGTTATTTAAGGTGTATTGCCATTTGGTAATCGCTTGGATTTGGCCATTAAATTGGTAGGCGAATACTGACGCCACTTGTACTGAGTCTGCGAGCGCTTGCACGACACAACTTGTACACTGACGCTCCCATTGACCAATGCCTGCAAGTTCCCAGCGACAAGCCCATACATTTGGGTCGATGTTGTCTATCTCACTGATACCAATGTCGTTATCAAGTGGCGCGCGATAGAAGTTATCGACAGGTGCCTTGATAACTTGCGGTTGCCCATCAACGATCCAGTGGGTCAACAATCCACTCTCTGTATCCCATTGCCATTGATGTGTTTCATCTAGGCTAGACACGACCACTTTATTGTCTTGCTGATGTAACTGGGGAGCCAAAGCATTTGCCGTGATCGGGAGTTGCAAGCCAGCATGGTTACGTAAAGCAAATTGCTCCGTCGCACAAACATGGCCTTCTTCTGCCCACTTGGTTGAATGAGTCAGAGTAATATCGGTGTTGAGATGATATTCGGCTTGTGCTTTTGGTGTGAAAGCGAGGTCAATTACCAGCTCTTGTTTACTATCTTCAGCAACGGATAAGACTTGTTGCCCTGATTGAATCACGATGCCATTTTCGAGCAATTGCCAGCGTAAGATTTCATTGTCAGTCGCTCGGAACAGGTTTTCATTGGTTACCGTTAGGCGGCATTGATCTTCAGTTTGCTCTGCTAACGTCACATTGATCATTCTCTGGCAGTATTTCGCCTCTTCCAAGGTCGGGTGTACGCTGCGATCTGGGAAGATCAAACCGTTGATGCAGAACTGACGGTCGTTGATGACATCGCCAAAGTCTCCACCGTAGGCCCAGAAGTGTTCACCGTTTTCATCCCATTGGCTTAGTCCTTGGTCAACCCAATCCCAGATGAAACCGCCTTGTAGGCGAGGATATTCTCGGAATGCATCCCAGTAATCATTAAAGCTACCCAAACTGTTACCCATTGCGTGTGCGTATTCACAAAGAATAAGCGGGCGTTGCTCGTTAGGCAGAGAAACCCATTTCTTGATAGACCATTTTGGAACGGCATCGTCTTCGATAGTGCTGTTAACGCGTGCGTACATTGGCGCAATGATATCGGTCGCTGTGGTATTTGAACCACCGCCTTCATACTGTACCGGGCGAGAAGGATCGTACTGTTTCGACCAAGCATACATCGCATTGTGGCTGCTGCCGTGCCCTGACTCGTTGCCCAAAGACCAGATGATGATAGAAGGGTGGTTCTTATCACGCATGACCATTTGCGTGTAACGACTCATATAAGCGTGTGCCCATTGTGGGTCTGCAGACAAGCGATTCATAGGCTGCATGCCATGGGTCTCGATGTTCGCTTCATCACACACGTATAAACCGTATTCGTCACACAGCTCGTACCATCGTGGGTGGTTAGGGTAGTGCGCGGTACGCACAGCATTGAAGTTGTACTGCTTCATTAGACAGATATCGCGGATCATGTCTTCTTCTGTCATCACATGCCCCAACTCTGGGTGATGCTCATGACGGTTGACGCCGCGAATCAATAGCGGTTTGCCGTTTAGCTTTAGCTGACCGTCTGTCATTTCGACTTTACGGAATCCAACTTGATAAGCTTCACTTTCTATGTGGTTACCTTGCCAATCAAGCAATGACACGACAATTCGGTAAAGGTTAGGAACTTCTGCGCTCCATTTCTTCGGATCTCGAACATGAAGAGTTTGGAATACCACATCGTCGTAGGTGCCACGCTCGTCAATTCGTCGATTATGAGGGCGATCGATAAGCGGCTCAGTTACTGCGTTTTCACCGTCAAACAGTTGAACCTGAACTTGGTAAGTGTCTGGTGCCGTAATTTTGGTGACAATAGACAGTGAACCATCGCGATAGCATGCGTCTAAATTAGGCGTAACGAACACATCTTCAATGCACTGCTTTGGTTTAGCTAGCAAGGTCACATCACGGAAAATACCGCTTAGCCACCACATATCTTGGTCTTCTAAATAGCTACCATCACACCAACGTATCACCATAACAGACAGTGTATTATCGCCGACCGTTAGATACTGAGTTAAGTCGAACTCGGCAGGTAAGCGACTATCTTGGCTGTAACCAACCCAATTGCCATTACACCAAAGGTGAAAAGCGGAATTAACGCCATCAAAGATAATACGTTGGGTGTTCTTTAGGTCATTTTTAGTCAACGTAATTTGAGTGCGGTAACAACCGGTTGGGTTTTCTGCCGGTACAAACGGTGGGTTCACTTCAAATGGGTATTTTACGTTGGCGTAGATAGGTTTATCGTAGCCTTGCATTTGCCAGTTTGATGGTACGGTAATCTCGTCCCATTGTGAGTCATTGAAACTTGTTTCGATAAATTCACCGTCAACTTGTTCAGGTGCATCAAAGTATTTGAACTTCCATTGTCCATTAAGAGATTTACGTTGTGACTCAATGCCGTCTCGAGCGTGCTTAAGGTTGCGGTAGCTTGATAATGGGCTGTGCGCATTAAGGCAGTGGATATTCACAGACTGTGGGTTTTCCCAATCGCGTCTTTGGATGATGTTTGAAAATGCCTTCATGGTATTCCTACTCTTAAAGTGTTCAATATGGGTAATAATTCTATTAAGTCATCGGTCTTTTAAGCCGTGATGACCGTTATCAAATCGTTGGTTATGCGTATTGTTCTGTTGGCTTATTCAGCTATTCAGCGAGCTGTTTTAATAAATAATCTTTTGCTTCGGGTATGCCCTGTTCGGCCGCTTGATTAGCAATAAATGCAGCTTGTTTGATGTCATTGTTGTTTAGGGCTTGGTCAATGTCTTTTTGGATATTCAGCCATTGCGCCTTTTGATTGGTTTCAATTGTCTGATTTGATGGTTGAGAAACTTGCTTTGAACCTAAGGTTTCGGGTTCATTGTCGGATGAAACACCAAGCTCAGCCAATAGAGTCAAAACCGCACTGTTTGTTGATTTGCTCGCCGTAACATCAATGACACCTACGTAGCTCAACGTCGCAGTCAACGGCAGTTGCTTATTGCCAATAACCTGCTGAGATTCTGAATACAGATCTTCAGGATGAATTCGATTGATGGCGCTATCTAACTTAGTGCTATCGGCGCTGACCACAATAAATTGCGCGTTGTCTCGTTGAGGTTCGAGTGCAATTGATGCTTCAATTCTTTCTAACCCTTGCATCGTTGTCGGGTAGTAAGTGAAGTCGTTAGTACTGTATTGACCAAGCAGTCGCCATTGTTTGTCAAAGACATAAATAGACGGTGCGAATAGCGCATCATTTTTAATGTATGAACGAATGAGCAAGGACAGCGATTCTGTCGTGTCACTGATTTGGTACGCGATGGTCGGAAAGCGTTGGCTATCCGCTTGTGTATTGTCATTTAACAATGAAGAGGAAAGGGTCGGTAAATCACCGTCCATGATGACTTGCTGGTGGAATGGAATAGATAATTGAGTGATAGGTAGCGCGCTGAGTTGAGAACAACATGCACTGCTATTGAAATCAGTATTGAGTTCTTGTTCTGGTATCCCGCTGCATGCGCTTACAGTTAATGCCGCGACAATGACTACCAATGATTTTAATTTCATCTCATTACTACCTTTGTAAAGGGGTGAACCATTGGCTTCCCCATTAAATTTGCTATTCCAGTTTCAAGCGCCAACTCAATGGTTGAATTGACGCTTTGTTTCTGTGTTTACCACCAAGTTTCTACGTTGAAACCAAAGGTAATTTCATCGACGGTCTCTGCATTGATGCTCGTCGCCGTGCCATACACTTCGTTACCACGATCCCATTCGTTGTTGGATTCAGAGTACGTCGCAAAAATACGAATAGATGGACGAGCCCATACCCCTTTTCCAGCTTGGAACATTTGAGCCACGGTCACTTTATACATATCGTTGGTGCCCGAGCCGTTTTGAGCTTCTACCGTTTCGTAACCCACCTCTAATGCTGTCGACATGTAATCTGTCCAAGCATATTGAGGACGAGCTCCGACACTGAACCACTTCTCACCATCGTTGTTATCTAGGTTTTTGTCTTGATAAGCGATGGAGTACATCACTTGAACATCTTCACTGATATTCAAGTCACCGTGGTTAAATAGGCGCCAGCTAGAACCATCGTGTTCCACACCCGTGCTGTATTTTCTGTTTGATCCACCTTCAGCACTCATTAATCCACCTGCCAACGCATCGGTACCATATTGGAAGGCCAAGGTGTTTGAACCGTAGTTCCAAGCTTGACGGTAAAGAGCAGAGAGCATTGCGCCAGAAGTAGTAATGTCTTTATCGTCGTAGCTTGAGTTCTGCGTGGTTACGTAGTTTAGGCCGAGTGTTAGGTCTGCTGTTTCACTTAGCTCAATGCCACTTAAGCGGGCATCGATGTTATGAAGGCTGCGTCCATCGTCACTTGAAGAGTTTGGTGCCATCCAAGCTAAGTGAGCATCAGCAAAGCCGAGATCCCAATCTTCAATACCAAGACCGGTGCTGGATGTATCCCAGTACTTAACATCTATCATGTGGACTTCGTGGCGACGGTAAAAACGTTCACCTGCCCAAATTTTTGCGTTGGGTTGGCCGTCGATAAGCCCATGGCCTGCTGACCAAAGCTGAATCGTACTCACGTCTCCCCAGCTATCTCCACTGCCTAGATAAATCGTGGTGTCAAAATAGGCGTCATTGTCACGCCATACATCGGCTTTCACTCCCGCTTCCCACCAATTTAGTTCATTACCTAAACGGTAGTTACCGTAACCTTGGCCCGCTCGAATAACGTCGTTGCGTTCTCCTTTGCCGTCGTTATGTTGGTCATTATCGGTGTAGATGTTGCCCCATTTTGCATAACCAAAATACGTTACGTTCTCCACTGCAGCGAAGCTGACTAATGGGGCGAGGGACAGAGTGAATCCTAATGCTTTGACTAGCATTTTTTGTTTCATGAAGTGTCTCCATTATTTTTTATTTATGGATATTTTTATGTTTGAGTCCTAACTCGAGCGAAAGTGTAAATAAACTTTGGAAACGTTTTCATGATGAAGTTGGCATTTTTATGCTATTGATGGGTTTGTGATTATTTTGTGTGATTTTGATCTGATTATTGGGCTTGTATAGGTGTTTTTACGCTAGGTTTTGTGATTTTAAAGTGGAATCGTTTTCTTTACTCAGTGCTATGCGGTGGTTTAGAGGGAGTGATTATGCTGTTGGTTGTCTTGGAATTTGAGGTGAAGCGGGTTTGAGGTACTTTGAGTGTCGGGTTGTTCGAGGGCTTTGAGGAAAAGCAGCCCAGTTAATGATAACTGGGCTCGTGAGACAAGGAAGTAAGTATCAAAGCAAATGCAGCAGCAAGGCTACAAGCATCGTGTTCTGTACCGTCAAGCTGGAATGTAAAAGTTAGGACCCAGAGAGACACTTCATAGATGTACTCGAAGATCTAAGAATACGAGTGTGATGTGATCAGTTCAAGAGGAAATGTATTTTAGCCTATGTGTTAATGGGAACTTTGATTTAATGTACTGAATTTAAAAGATTAAATTGCCATTAATTATCGTTTTATATTGCTTTATTTAGAGTGGAAAGTTCAATTCTACCTAGAGGTAGGCAATATGAGATGGAATGGTGGTCAATCTAAATCTTTGAATTAGGAGCTATTTACCAAAGTTATCAGTCTTGAATATTTACTGGAAACGTTTTCATGATTTCGAGTTTGATCACAGAAACTCTGGGCTTAATAATTATGATACGGGGTAATTAAACGCGTTAAGGTTAAAAAAATGACGAATAAATCCCTAATTGATATTACCGGTCAACACTCGCAACTGATTGTAGAACTTGGCGATTTTGCCGAAATTCTTCATTGGGGAGCTCCCGTTCGTGGTGATTTAGCTAGCTTCCGTGTTTCTCTTGAAAGACCGGTTCCATACGGCCGCCTTGATAATGATGTTGCTATGTCTCTGAGCCCAGAGCTCGGGCGCGGTGTTTTCAGCAGTCCGGCATTAGAAGGGCACCGAGACGGATTGGACTGGGCGCCTGTTTTCTCTATTACGGATGTTCAACAAACACCATCTAGCCTAATCATTGAGAGTGAAGATATACGTGCAGGCTTACGTTTAACAACCGAGTTATGCCTCGATAAACATGATGTTGTGAAATCTCGTCACACCTTAACCAACGTTAAAGCCGGCCTTTATCAGGTGAACCGTCTCGCCAATACTTTGCCATTACCAGCAAGAGCTAATGAGTTGATGACGTACTACGGCCGCTGGGTACATGAGTTCCAAACGGTGCGTCAACCCTTACAGCAAGGGGGCTATCAGCAAGAAAATCGTCGCGGAAGAACGTCTCATGAACATTATCCAGCGATGGTTGTCGGTACCGCTAACTTTAATGAAATGGCAGGTGATGTGTGGGGGATTCACTTCGCTTGGAGTGGTAACCACAGACTGCGCGCGGATGTAAAAGCAGACGGTCGTCGCTACGTGCAAGCGGAAGTTATTTATCTACCGGGTGAGATTACATTGGATGAAGGTGAAAGCTTAACGACACCTTGGTTATATGCCAGTTTCAGTTCGGAAGGCTTAAATGGAATGAGCCATCAGTTCCACTCCCATGTGCGTTGTTCCATCTTGCCGGAGTCTTTCGCACAAAAGCCTCGACCTATCCATCTTAATACTTGGGAAGGCATCTATTTTGACCATGATCCTGATTATATTATGTCGATGGCTAGCCAAGCCGCGGATATGGGAGTAGAGCGTTTTATCATTGACGATGGCTGGTTCAAAGGGCGCTGCGGAGACAAGGCTGCGCTAGGGGATTGGTTCTTAGATGAAGAAAAATACCCAAATGGTTTAGATCCGATAGTTGAGCACGTTAATCAGTTGGGTATGGAGTTTGGATTGTGGTTCGAACCTGAGATGATCAATAAGGATTCTGACTTATACCGAGCCCATCCAGACTGGTTGCTTGCGGTTGACGGCTATGACCAACCAACGGGTCGTAATCAATATGTTATCGATCTTCAGAATCAACAAGCATTCGACTTTTTGTTTGAGCGTCTTGACCACTTCTTAAGTCAGTACAACATTGCTTACATTAAGTGGGATATGAACCGAGAAGTTGTACAACCTGCGCATCTAGGCAGGGCTGCGGCTCATCAACAAACCGCTCGTTATTATGAGTTGGTCGATAAAGTCCGAGAGAAGCACCCAATGGTTGATATTGAATCGTGTGCGGCTGGTGGTGGTCGTATCGATTTTGAGGTTCTTAAGCGTACGCAACGTTTTTGGGCGTCTGATAACAATGACGCGCTGGAAAGACAAACGATTCAGCGTGGGATGAGTTACTTCTTCCCCCCTGAGGTAATGGGAAGCCATATTGGTGCGAGCCACTGCCACAGCACTCGTCGTCGTCATAGTATTGAGTTTCGTGGTCTAACAGCACTGTTTGGTCATATGGGGATTGAATTAGATCCTGTGAAAGAAGTGCAAGAAGAGAAGCAGGGCTTTGAACACTACATCAAGCTACATAAGATGCTGCGCCCGTTACTGCATAGCGGGAGAACTTGGCGAGTTCCAACGGACGATAGTGCCCATCAAATCCATGCGGTCGTCTCCGAAGATGTGTCAGAAGCTGTGGTGATGATTGCACAGCTTGCGATGCCAACCAATTCATTGAGTGGTCATTTGCGTATACCTGGGCTAGATCCACAAAGTTTATACAAGGTATCTGTGATTGATAAACCGTCAAATTACGATGATATTGTGAATTATCAACCGCCATGGACAGAGTCTTGCTGTGAATTATCAGGTGCTTGGTGTGCCGAGGTGGGGCTGACGATGCCAATACTTGACGCAGAAACAGCGATGCTGATTAAGTTTGAACGTATCGAGTAAGTTTTAGCATAGGCTTTATATTTGATGAACCGCGTAGGTGAAATTACGCGGTTTTTTATTGCCTTTAATAAGCCGTCATGAACTATCAAATCAATTTGATGTGCCCGTATAGATTGGAGAACTGTAGGTATTCCCAGCGTGATACTGTACTTATGTAATCGTTCTCATGCGTTACTTCACACAATGAACTGTTTTGAGCACTTTAATTAGCGATATTCTCTATCAATTCGAGGGTTTTATTGTTCGATCTCTCACTTTGGACATTTGGCTGAAAACGTTTCCATGGGGTGGTTGTTGATCACAGTATCTGTTCGTTGGAATGGTTACATTAGCATCGGACTTGATACTTGAGTGTTTTAAGAAGCGACCACAGAGTGGCTCTAAAACAGAACTTGAGTGGATAAATTATTATAAATAAAAGGTAAGCGTTTCAACGTCTGTTAGGAGATGAAGTTACGCGCCTGAAGGAAATACTATGTCTGATCAAATTACTCTACAAACCAAATTATCGTATGGACTTGGGGCTTTAGGTAAAGACTTTGCCTGTGCTCCAATCTACATCTTCTTGATGTTTTACTTCACCGATGTTGCTGGGCTGTCAGCGGCATTTGTGGGTACTATCTTTTTGGCCGCGCGCATTGTCGACGCGGTGACCGACCCAATGATGGGCGTTATCGTTGATAACACACGCTCTAAGTTTGGTAAATTCCGTCCTTGGATAGTGATTGGAACCCTGTTAAATGCTGTAGTGCTTGTTGGTCTTTTTAGTACGCATATGTTTGAAGGCACTACGTTATACATTTATGCAGCGGCTGCTTATATTCTGTGGGGCCTTACGTACACTATTATGGACATTCCATATTGGTCTTTGATTCCTGCACTATCGAGCTCTCGTCAAGAACGTGAAAAGCTGGTTGTTTGGCCACGATTATTTGCTAGCTTGGCGTGGTTTATTACGGGTACTTACGGGCTACATATTGTCGGTAAACTGGGTGACGGCGACCAAGGACAAGGTTTCTTCAACGTTGCTATGTTGATTGCTGTGCTGTTCGTGATGAGTGCATTCTTGATTGCTCGCAACGTAAAAGAAAAATCGGCACCAGCAAATGCGAAACCAGCTGAGCGTTTCAGCTTTAAAGATGTAATGGTTATCATTGGTAAGAATGACCAACTAAAAGCACTTATTGGTACCGTATTGTCGTTCCAAATAGCAAACTTGTTGGTGGGTGGTTTTGCGATTTACTACTTCTCTTACGCTTTAGGCAACGCTGACTTGTTCCCCGTTTATATGATGGTGGCAGGTATCGCTGAAGTTGCAGGCGTATTCTTGTTCCCTCGTATTGCATCAGTGTTACCACGCAAACACCTATGGGTTATCGCTTGTGGCTTCCCAGTGCTGTCTTGTACCACTCTACTTATCATGGGCTTTATCGCTCCAGGTAACGCGATTCTAATCGGTATCGCAGGTGCTGCTATCAAGTTTGGTGTGGGTATCGCTAACGCACTGCAAACTGTAATGCTTGCCGATGTTGTTGATTACGGTGAACACAAAACGGGTCGTCGCAGTGAGAGTGTTATCTTCTCTGTTCAAACGATGCTTGTTAAGTTTGCAGGCGCGGCTGGTGGTTTTATTGTTGGTATGGGCTTGTCTGTGGTGGGTTATGTACCAAACGTGGAACAGTCTGACAGCACTATCATGGGACTGCAGTTTATGATGGTAGGTTTACCAGCGATTCTAATGACGGTAAGTGCTCTTGTTTATAAGCGCTACTACCACCTGCATGAAGGATTTGATCAAGACCAAGCCGGTAAAGAGACTCAGACAAATGTTGTTACAGCAGAAGCATAACCGCTAAACGACGTCTAATCTAGAATAAAGCTCAGTTTAGTCACTAAGCCCAAACGCCTCCTTGTGAGGCGTTTTTTTATGGATGTGAGTTAATCAAAGCTGTGCCTGTAGGGCTTTTGTTTCGACTAAAACGCAAAAAGCCGCATCGAGTGATGCGGCTTCTTTAAATTTGGCCCCCTTGTCGAGACTTGAACGCGGGCGGCTAGGTTTGTGACATTAACTTGGAACAAGTTAGTCGCAATTATATACGAAAAAAGCCCAATCTTTCGATTGAGCTTTTTTCTGAATTTGGCTCCCCTTGCAAGACTTGAACTTGCGACATACGGATTAACAGTCCGCCGTTCTACCAACTGAACTAAAGGGGAATTGCTTGTTAGCGACGCGAATTCTAATAATTGTCCGGATTTCTGTCAATAAAAAATATCAGAAAAAAGTAAGATAAAAAACTTTACTTTCTTGAACACCTTATAGGATTTAGCTTTGCTTTAGTTATCCACCAAAATTGTGGATAAGTGTGTGTGTGAAACTTTAACAACAATAATCGGGATAAATCGAAAAATGTAAAAACCTTATCTAACGTAATGTATTTAAAAGATTTATAGCAAAATGTCGCAATTGTATAACTTTTGTAGATTATAAAATGAACAGTAAAACAAGCGGTATTTTTAGGTTTTTTGGGGAAAAGTAGTGGATTAAAATTCGAGTAATTTAGCTGGGGAAACTTTGCAGGGCACGGATAATACCAAGTTCTAAAAATAAAAGCTATAACTGATCTCTGATCTTAAGATGCATTTCTCTAGATAATTGTTGCAACGACACTCCTCCTAGAGTGACAATGACCTGATTAAAAAAACAGTATGGAAATGGCGACCTATGAGTAAACTCTTTGACTTGGTATCGGACTACAGCCCGTCCGGTGATCAGCCGACAGCGATAACCAAATTACTAGACGGATTAGATTCTGGTTTGGCACATCAAACTCTACTAGGGGTAACTGGCTCAGGTAAAACCTTTACCCTTGCCAACGTCATTTCCCAATCTCAAAGACCTGCGATTCTGTTAGCGCCTAACAAGACATTGGCGGCTCAACTTTACGGTGAGATGAAATCTTTCTTTCCAAACAATGCCGTTGAGTATTTCGTTTCTTACTACGATTACTACCAACCTGAAGCCTACGTTCCAACCACGGACACGTTCATCGAGAAAGATGCGTCTGTGAACGCTCATATCGAACAAATGAGGCTTTCGGCAACCAAAGCCTTATTAGAACGAAAAGACGCCATCATTGTGGCTTCTGTGTCGGCTATCTACGGTCTGGGTGATCCTAAGTCTTATTTGAAGATGATGCTTCATTTGAGTCGTGGCGAGGTGATGGATCAGCGAGACATCCTGCGTCGATTGGCTGAGCTGCAATATTCAAGAAACGATGTCGCCTTTGAACGTGGTCAGTTCCGTGTTCGTGGTGAGGTGATTGATATCTTTCCGGCTGAATCTGACCAAGATGCGGTTCGAATTGAGATGTTCGATGACGAAGTGGACTGCATTAGTATTTTTGATCCTCTGACTGGTGCGGTGAAACAAAGAGACTTGCCGCGCTTTACGGTTTATCCAAAAACTCACTATGTAACGCCAAGAGAAAAAATCCTTGAGGCGATTGAGAACATCAAGGACGAACTGCGCGATCGTGCTCAATACTTAAAAGACAACAATAAGCTTTTGGAAGAGCAGCGTATCTCTCAAAGAACTCAGTTTGATATTGAGATGATGACTGAGCTTGGCTTCTGTTCCGGTATCGAAAACTATTCACGATACTTGAGCGGCCGTGCGGAAGGGGAAGCGCCGCCAACGTTATTTGACTACCTGCCTGATGATGGTTTGCTGATCATCGATGAGTCACACGTGACTGTGCCGCAAATTGGTGCGATGTATAAAGGTGACCGTTCTCGTAAAGAAACCTTGGTCGAGTTTGGTTTTAGACTGCCTTCTGCATTGGATAACCGTCCAATGAAGTTTGAAGAATTTGAGTCTATAGCCCCACAAACGATTTTTGTGTCGGCAACACCAGGTAATTACGAGATTGAAAAATCAGATGGCGAGATTGCTGATCAAGTGGTACGTCCTACTGGTCTGTTAGACCCAATCATCGAAGTAAGACCTGTCGCGACGCAGGTGGATGACTTGTTGTCTGAAATCAGAATCCGTTCAGCGAAAGAAGAGCGTGTTTTGGTTACCACGTTGACCAAGAGAATGGCAGAAGACTTAACCGAATACCTAAGTGAGCACGGCGTTAAAGTGCGTTACTTGCACTCGGATATCGATACCGTTGAGCGTGTAGAGATCATCCGAGACCTACGTTTGGGCAAGTTCGATGTGTTAGTGGGCATTAACTTACTTCGTGAAGGTTTGGATATGCCTGAAGTGTCGCTGGTGGCGATTCTTGATGCAGATAAAGAGGGCTTCTTGCGTTCTGAGCGTTCTCTGATTCAAACCATTGGTCGTGCTGCTCGTAACTTGGAAGGTAGAGCGATCCTTTATGGTGATTCGATTACTAAGTCGATGAGAAAAGCGATTGATGAAACCGATCGTCGTCGCGAGAAACAGCAAGCCTACAACGAAGAGCAAGGCATCACTCCGCAAGCGTTGAAACGCAATATCAAAGACATTATGGAACTGGGTGATCTAACCAAGTCGAAGCAGCAGCGCCAATCGAAACAAGTTCCACTATCTAAGGTGGCAGAGCCTTCTGAAAGTTATGCAGTACTTACGCCGCAACAGCTTGATAAAGAGATCAGCAAGCTAGAATCTGCGATGTATCAGCATGCTCAGAATCTGGAATTTGAATTGGCCGCACAGAAGCGTGATGAAATTGATCAGTTAAGAAAGCAGTTTATTACCAACAGCTAATCTCACTTTTCGCTCGAGAATTGATCCCCCTCAACACAAGAATTGAGAGTGTTTCAGACAAAAAAACAGCCAGTAGTAAATGTTCTACTGGCTTACGTTTGTGAACAATCGGTCCACTAACAACGTCAGTTGGCTAGGTGACCCGAAGGTCATTTATACCGTTGCATCGTTCGTGCCAGATAGATAAAACATTGATTGTTTGAAGCAAGTAAAAAAACACACTACAAATACTGTGGCTAATTTGCATAATGCAAAGCGGAATGCGACTATAATAAGAAATGCAAATTATAAATGGCTAGGATATGCAATCAAAAACGCTAGATAACAAATCGAAGTATTTGTTGATGGTAGAGGATACCGCTTCGGTAGCAGCTTTATATCGCTCGTATCTTACACCGCTCGAAATTGATATCAACATTGTCGGCACTGGCCGCGATGCAATCGAGAGTTTGAATCATCGAATCCCAGACCTTATTTTATTAGATCTACGTCTGCCTGATATGACGGGTATGGACGTACTATTTGCTGTAAAACAAAAATACCCTGAAGTTCCAGTTATCTTCATGACGGCTCACGGCTCTATCGATACCGCTGTAGAAGCGATGCGTCATGGCTCTCAAGATTTCCTTATCAAACCGTGTGAAGCCGACCGACTCCGTATTACGGTGAATAATGCGATCCGCAAAGCCACCAAACTTAAAAATAGCTCGGAACACCCGGGAAACCAGAACTACCAAGGTTTTATCGGCAGCAGCCAAACCATGCAGCAGGTTTACCGAACTATCGATTCTGCTGCATCGAGTAAGGCGAGCATTTTCATTACTGGTGAAAGTGGTACCGGTAAAGAGGTATGTGCAGAAGCCATTCATGCGGCGAGTAAGCGTGGCGATAAGCCGTTCATCGCGATTAACTGTGCCGCTATCCCTAAAGACCTGATTGAAAGTGAGCTGTTTGGCCACGTTAAAGGTGCCTTTACCGGTGCTGCGACCGATCGCCAAGGTGCTGCTGAGCTTGCTGATGGTGGAACACTGTTCCTTGATGAACTGTGCGAAATGG
Organism: Vibrio sp. 10N.261.54.A5; assembly: GCF_041471145.1. NCBI lineage: Bacteria > Pseudomonadati > Pseudomonadota > Gammaproteobacteria > Vibrionales > Vibrionaceae > Vibrio > Vibrio sp. 10N.261.54.A5. The sequence goes on from NZ_JBFRNU010000019.1 coordinate 72,859, forward strand.
ACTTAGAGCTGCAAACCAAGCTGCTGCGCTTTATCCAAACCGGTACTTTCCAAAAAGTCGGCTCTTCGAAGATGAAGAGTGTCGACGTTCGTTTTGTGTGTGCGACCAACCGTGACCCTTGGAAAGAAGTACAAGAAGGTCGTTTTAGAGAAGATTTATACTATCGTTTATACGTGATTCCATTGCACTTGCCGCCATTGCGTGAGCGTGGTGAAGATGTCATCGAGATCGCGTATTCTCTGCTAGGCTATATGTCGGTCGAGGAGGGGAAGGCGTTTGTACGTTTTGCTCAGGAAGTACTTGATCGCTTTAATCAATATGAGTGGCCGGGTAACGTTCGTCAGCTACAAAACGTGTTGCGGAACGTGGTGGTTTTGAATAACGGCAAAGAGATTACTCTCAACATGCTTCCACCACCGTTGAACCAACCGATTGAAAACAGTCTGCGATTGAAAGAGAAGCAGAATGAAGACATCACGGTAAAAGATATTTTCCCATTGTGGATCACTGAGAAAACGGCTATCGAGCAGGCCATTAAAGCGTGTGATGGCAACATCCCTCGTGCGGCAGGTTTCTTAGATGTCAGTCCATCGACGATATACCGTAAGTTGCAAACGTGGAATGCGAAGCAGTAATCAACAAACAATAAGAAAATAATAATGACGAAAGTATTAAATCAGCAAAAAGTTGATGAGCTTGCCGGCGAAATAGGCCAAGAGAATGTCCCGGTTTTACTGGAAATCTTTTTAGGTGAGTTGAAAGGCTACTACGAACACCTAGAGATAAATAAAGAGTCGGATACCTCTAAGTACTTGGCTGATATCAGTCATGCGCTTAAGAGCAGCGCAGCAAGCTTTGGTGCGGATTCTTTGTGTAGTTTTGCGATTAGCTTAGACGCAAAAGTGAAGCAAGCGTTGCCTGTAACCGAGATTGATTTTCAAGATATGCAAGACCTCCTGTTATCGACGTACACTGAATATCAGCAGTTGATGACGGACCTTTAAAACAGCGAGTTATTACTGAGATTAAAAAAGGAGCAGCATGCTCCTTTTTTGTTGTTTGTCGCTTGAACCTATGGCTACGCCAACTGGGCTTCAATGGCTTGTTGAAGCTTCACACGGTCGTGTCGCCAATCTCGGTTTGCCGATGCAAGATCTGTGGTCACACAATTCCATTGCACTTCTAGTTCCGGGTGAGGTTCATTGCCTAACACGATGTCTATTTTCCTTGCCTTACAGGTACGTTCACACCACTCCAATTGCTCTTGAAGCGTCATTTTCCCTGCGGGACCGTGCTCTGGTGAAAGGTTTTCAACGAAGATAACTTTTGCCTTGGTGTTCTCAGAGATTGCTTTGCCAATCTCTGGAAGGAGAAGAGGGGGCATCACACTGGTTAAAAAGCTTCCAGGGCCAAGGACAATGCAGTCTGCTTGCTCAACGGCAGCAACGGCTTCTTTGGTTGCTGGCACTTCTGGAGACAAGTCCATCATGCGCAGCTTTTCCGTCATGTCATCAACGTTGGTTTCGCCGGTAACCCAGCGGCCGTCCATTGATAGAGCCGTGAGGTCTGAAGGATGCTCAGTCATCGGCACGATATTGACATCGACCTTGAGCATATTTCGAATCAGGTTAATTGCTTCCAATGGGCGAACGGAAAGGTTGTCTAACGCCGTCAGCATTAGGTTACCCAAGTTATGACCGTCTAGCTCACCTTGACCACGAAAGCGGTATTCGAACATCATCGAACTGATTGAAGGCTCTGTGATTAATTGGTTGATACAGTTGCGTGTATCTCCCCATGCGATGCCACCTTGGCAATCTCTAATACGTCCGGTGGAACCGCCGTTATCTGTCGTTGCAACAATGCCAGTTGCGTTGTTACCAAAGTCTTTTAATGCAGCTAACATGCGACCTAAGCCATGGCCACCGCCGATTGCTACGACTTTCTTTGAAGAGTAAATATTCATTTATTGTTCTTGTTAGGTTATTACCAACTATAATTTAGGTTAAATGCTTCTCGCTATATACTCAACAAGAGTTATTTTGAGCGTTTGATACGTTTTTTTTGCCGATGTGACCCGTTTTTTACCATCAGAGCTAGATTCACGTACAAATATTAAGTATTTTATTACTCAGCTACTGCGCGTGTGAATATAACGCTCAGTTGCCATAACTCCGAGCTCTCGCATGCTAAGTCGCACAGTGGTATTTGCTGTACCGATACGCATCAAGAGCCAGTGACATGTTGTCACAAGGGCTTAATTGGAAATGATTATGCCTCCCGTGTTTGGAAAGGTGTTCCGTGGCGCAACAATTCGAAGATAGATTCCATCGCAAGTTTTATTACTTGCGCTTGTCGGTTACAGACGTCTGTAACTTTAAATGTACTTACTGCTTACCAGATGGTTACAAACCGTCAGGGCAAAAAAACTCGTCTTTTTTAAGTGTTCCCGAGATCAAACGCGTTGTTAAAGCGTTTGCAGATTGTGGTACCTCAAAGATCCGCATTACAGGCGGAGAGCCGAGTCTGCGTAAAGACTTTCCTGAAATCATACATACCGTTGCTTCTACTCCAGGCATCGAAAAAGTAGCCACCACAACGAATGGCTACCGCATGGAGAAACAAGTAGGGCAATGGCGTGATGCTGGTTTAACCCATATAAACGTGAGCGTGGATAGTTTAGATTCGCGCATGTTCCATCAGATCACTGGTGAGAATAAGTTTACTGAGGTTATGCGAGGCATTGATAAAGCGTTTGAGGTTGGCTTTGAACAAGTCAAAGTCAACGTCGTATTAATGAAAGACCTCAATAGTCAGGAATTACCAGCCTTCCTTAATTGGATCAAAGACAAACCTATTCAATTACGTTTTATCGAGCTGATGAAAACCGGCGAGATGGACGAGTTGTTCGATAAACATCATGTGTCTGGCGTTGCGATTCGCAACCAGCTTATTGCTAATGGTTGGCTGTTAAAAGTCAAAGCCGTTAACGATGGCCCGGCGCAAGTGTTTGTCCACCCAGACTACAAGGGTGAAATCGGTTTGATCATGCCTTACGAGAAAGACTTTTGTGAGAGTTGTAACCGACTGCGCGTTTCTGCGACCGGTAAACTTCACTTATGTCTGTTTGGCGACCATGGTGTTGAACTGAGAGATCTGATTCAAGAAGATCAACAAGAGCAAGAACTCATTGATCGAATTCAGGCTCAGCTTCAAACCAAGTCCGTTAGCCACTTCTTACACGATGGCAACAGCGGCATGACTCCAAACTTGGCGTCAATCGGCGGTTAACCCGCTACACACTCTAAAGCATTTTATCGCTCAGCTTCTTCAGGCTGGGCGAATCAGTCTAATGAAAAATTTATATAGGTGAACAAATGGGTCACGCAGAAAGCAAATTCCAAGCAGCAAACATCGCAGTACTAACGGTTTCAGATACTCGTACAGAAGAAAACGACACTTCAGGCGGTTACCTAGCAGAGCATGCTAAAGAAGCGGGTCACAACGTTGTTGATAAGCAAATCGTTATTGACGACATGTACAAGATCCGTGCGATCGTATCTAAGTGGATCGCTGATGAAAGCGTACAAGCGATCATGATCACTGGCGGTACGGGCTTCACTTCTCGCGACAGCACGCCTGAAGCGCTTAAGCCACTGTTCGACAAAGAAGTAGAAGGCTTTGGTGAGCTATTCCGTCAAGTATCTTACGAAGAGATCGGTACTTCGACAATTCAATCTCGTGCGATTGCGGGTTTTGCTAACCACACGGTTATCTTTGCGATGCCAGGTTCTACAGGCGCTTGCCGCACCGGTTGGACTAAGATCATCAAGCAACAGATGGATGCTAGCCACCGTCCTTGTAACTTCATGCCACACCTTTCTGTATAAGGCGGTTTGAGTATGAGCCAATTTACACACATTAACGCGTCTGGCGAAGCAAACATGGTCGATGTATCGGCTAAAGCTGAGACAGTACGCGAAGCGAGAGCGGAAGCATTCGTTCAAATGTCTGCTGAAACGCTAGAGCTGATTGTTTCTGGTAGCCACCATAAAGGTGATGTTTTCGCAACGGCACGTATCGCAGGTATTCAAGCGGCTAAGAAGACGTGGGATCTGATTCCACTGTGTCACCCTCTGCTATTAACTAAAGTAGAAGTGCAGCTTGAAGCTATCGAGTCTGAAAACAAGGTTCGCATCGAATCTGTTTGTAAACTTGCTGGTAAGACAGGCGTAGAAATGGAAGCGCTAACGGCTGCTTCTGTGGCTGCGTTAACGATTTACGATATGTGTAAAGCTGTTCAGAAAGACATTGTTATCGAAAACGTGCGCCTGCTAGAGAAGACAGGTGGTAAATCTGGTCACTTTAAGGTGGAGTCATGATTACAGTACTTTTCTTTGCTCAAACTCGTGAACTTGTTGGTGTGGACAGCGTTGAAGTTGATGCACAATTTAAGACGATTGAAGCGATTCGTAGTCATCTTGTGACACAAGAAGGCAAATGGGATATCGCATTGGAAGAGGGGAAGCTTCTGGCTGCACTTAACCAATCAATCGTACCTCTGACAGCTGAAGTGAAAGACGGCGACGAAGTGGCTTTCTTCCCACCAGTGACTGGAGGCTAAGCATGGATCCAAGAGTATTAGTGACAGCTGAGGACTTCTCGGTAGGCGACGAATACGACTACTTGGCTCAAGGTACAGCTGCCGGAGCGATTGTGACGTTCGTTGGTAAAGTTCGCGACATGAACCTTGGCGACAATGTGATTGGTTTGTCTCTGGAGCACTATCCGGGTATGACAGAAAAATCACTGAGCGAGATCTGTGACCAAGCTGAGGCTCGCTGGCCTATTCAGAAGATGCGTGTTATCCACCGTGTAGGTGACTTAGATATCGGCGACCAGATTGTTTACGTTGGTGTATCCAGTGCACACCGTGGTGCTGCATTTGAAGCCTGTGAATTCGTTATGGACTTCCTGAAAACCAAGGCTCCCTTTTGGAAAAAGGAACGCACGACCGAAACGACGCGTTGGGTTGATTCTCGTGATTCAGACACGAAAGCAGCGGAACGCTGGGAGAAGTAATTTCTCTTAAAGTGATGTTGCTTCAGCATTTACTCATTTGTATATGAGACAGTCAAAAACCGACCACTTAGGTCGGTTTTTTTGTACCTGCTATAAATCTATTTATAGATAATCATTGATTTGACAAATGATAATTCATTGTGGTTGCATATAAATTCAGCGCGTAATTTTGTCTTAATTGGTGCATTGGATAACCCGGTTTGGTGCAGAGCATTATGCTGTCTTGTATAAAGTGATTATCCTCACAAATAGTGTAGACGGTTTAGGTGATATGTGATGTGCAATTAGATTTCATGTGGCATTAATGTTAATTTGTGCTCAGTGTTCTAGCATAAGATGCTAAAAAAAAGTATCAACACAGATACATCAACACTAAAGGCTGTTTTTTAATTAATCCCTCTACGCAAGTCACTACTGATTTGGGGTTTTTTAGATATTTACACTGATACCTTAAGTATTTCGGAGAATTATCCGATTTTTTGCGACTTGTTTGTGGCAAATTACTTCAATGGTTGATAGTGTGTGCCTCAATCTTTGTAAGGTTTTAGATTTTTATGCTTAAATTTTGAGCTAAATAAATCTAAATCACTGCCGTTCAGTGAACCAAGCAAAGAAGTCATGGATGCAATACATAAAACTTGGAGTTTATTAAATGTACAAGAATAAAATCACTCAGGCCCTTCTTCTAGGTGCTGGTTTGGCAGTGGCTGCCTCTTCTACTCTTTCTATCGCTGCTGAAGTTCCAGCAGGCACAGAACTGGCAAAAGTTCAGGAACTTGTTCGCGGTAACGGTACTGAAGTTGCAACTATCGACCCACACAAATCTCAAGGTGTACCAGAATCTCACGTAATTCGTGATCTTCTAGAAGGTCTAGTGAACCAAGACGGCGACGGCAACACTATCCCTGGTGTTGCGGAAAGCTGGGAAACGACAGACAACAAAACATTCACTTTCCACCTACGCAAAGACGCAAAATGGTCTAACGGCGATCCTGTAACAGCTCAAGATTTTGTATACAGCTGGCAACGTGCAGTTGATCCTGCAACGGCTTCTCCATACGCTTGGTACATGGAATACACCAAGATGGCGAATGCGAAAGATATCGTAGCGGGTAAGAAAGACAAGAGTGAACTAGGCGTTAAAGCAGTGGATGCAAACACTCTAGTTGTTGAATTAGAAACAGCGGTACCATACTTCGTAATGATGATGGGCCACACAACAATGAAGCCAGTACACCAGGCAACTGTTGAAAAATACGGTGACCAGTGGACTAAGCCAGAGCACTTTGTTGGCAACGGTGCATTCTCTGTTGATAAATGGGTTGTTAACGAGCGTCTAGTACTCAAGCGTAACGAACAGTACTGGGACAACGATAAAACAGTTCTTAACAAAGTAACGTTCCTACCAATCGAAAACCAAGTAGCGGAAATGAACCGTTTCCTATCTGGTGAAATCGATTTCACAAACGAACTTCCAACTGAGCACTTCAAGCGTCTTCAAAAAGAGTACGCAGAAGATGTATCTGTAGCGGGTAACCTATGTACTTACTACTACATCTTCAATACGAAGAAAGCACCATTTGATGATGTTCGTGTTCGTCAAGCAATCTCTTACGCGATCGACCGTGATATCGTAACAGGTGCTATCCTAGCGCAAGGTCAAAAACCTGCGTATTTCCTAACGCCTGAAATCACAGCTGGCTTCGATCCTGAGCTACCTGCTTACGGCAAGATGTCTCAGAAAGAGCGTAACGCAGAAGCGGAACGTCTTCTTGAAGAAGCGGGTTACGGTAAAGACAACCCACTTAAATTCAACCTGCTTTACAACACTTCAGAGAACCACAAGAAGATTGCTGTAGCGCTAGGTTCTATGTGGAAGAAAACACTGGGTCTTTCTGTAACACTTGAGAACCAAGAGTGGAAAACGTACCTATCTTCTAAAGATTCTGGTGACTTCGAAGTAGCACGTGCTGGTTGGTGTGGTGACTACAATGAAGCGTCTTCGTTCCTAACGCTAATGAAGAGTAACAACACTACCGGTGGTGTTCACTACGACAGCGCGGCTTACGACCAGATCATCGATAAAGCACTTAACTCAACTTCAGAAGAAGAGCGTAAAGCACTTTACCTAGAAGCTGAGGCGCTAATGGCAAACGACATGCCAATCGCTCCTATCTACCAATACGTTAAATCTCGTCTACTTAACCCGCATGTTGGTGGTTTCCCAATCAACAACGCGGAAGACAAGATCTTCTCGAAAGACCTATACATCAAAGCTCAATAATAAGCTTCGATTCTAAAAAGTTAATATAACTATAACGATACAGGCACTACATGCGCAGGGCGCGCATGTAGCGTCTTTCTAATTTTAATTGTCACAGACTGAAAGAGTGAGTTTATGCTTAAATTCATTATGAAACGGATATTTGAAGCGATTCCAACCATGTTGGTGTTGATCACTATATCTTTCTTTCTCATGCGTTTCGCACCGGGTAACCCGTTTTCAAGCGAACGTCCATTACCGCCAGAAGTTATGGCTAACATCGAAGCTAAATACGGCTTAGATAAACCAGTATTTGAACAATACACCACGTATTTGACAAATATCTTACAAGGTGACTTCGGCCCCTCGTTTAAGTACCAAGATTACACAGTAAATGAGCTGATCGCGGTTGCACTTCCAGTATCTGCGAAGGTAGGTTTCGTTGCCTTTATCTTCACACTATTGATGGGGGTCACCGTCGGGACGATTGCCGCCTTGAAGCACAATACCTGGGTCGACTACACCATAATGTCGACCGCCATGCTCGGGGTGGTGATGCCATCCTTCGTGTTGGCACCGGCGCTTATTTACCTTTTCTCCCTGCACTGGAACATATTCCCAGCAGGTGGTTGGCATGGCGGTACATTTATGTACATCGTGCTGCCTGTTATCGCGATGTCTCTTCTTTACGTAGCAACCTTTGCTCGTATTACTCGCGGTAGCATGATTGAAACGCTAAACAGTAACTTTATCCGAACTGCGCGTGCAAAAGGTCTAAGCTACCGTTATATCATTCTAAAACATGCACTTAAGCCAGCAATGCTACCTGTTGTTTCTTACATGGGACCTGCGTTCGTAGGTATCATCACAGGTTCAGTTGTTGTTGAAACCATCTTCGGCCTACCAGGTATCGGTAAGCTGTTTGTTAACGCCGCGTTTAACCGTGACTACTCGCTAGTAATGGGTGTAACCATCTTGATTGGTTTCCTATTCATCTTGTTCAACGCAATCGTTGATATTTTGCTAGCGCTTATTGACCCGAAAATTCGCTACTAACAGGGACGCATGGTTATGTTGAAGAAAAAAGAAAATTTAGAAGCGATCGAAAAGTTCTCTGAGAGCTTAGAGATTGAAGGTCGTAGTTTGTGGCAGGACGCGCGCATTCGTTTCATGCGAAACAAAGCTGCGATGGTGAGTCTGTTCATTCTTACGCTTATGGTACTGGCAGTTATCTTCTTACCAATGCTGGCTCAGTACACTTATGATGATACTGACTGGTACGCAATGCACGTTGGTCCGAATGCGGATCACTGGTTTGGTACCGATAGCTTAGGTCGTGATTTGTACGTTCGTACTCTTGTCGGTGGCCGCATCTCATTGATGGTTGGTGTGATGGGTGCCTTCGTAGCGGTACTGATTGGTACGCTTTACGGTGCAGCTTCAGGCTTCATCGGCGGTCGTACTGACCGAGTGATGATGCGTATCCTAGAGATCTTGTACGCAGTGCCATTCATGTTCCTAGTAATCGTACTGGTAACGTTCTTTGGTCGTAACATCGTCCTAATCTTCGTTGCTATTGGTGCGATTGCTTGGCTAGATATGGCGCGTATTGTACGTGGTCAAACGTTGAGCCTACGTAGTAAAGAGTTCATTGAAGCTGCACACGTATGTGGTGTAAGCAAATGGAAGATCATTACACGTCACATCGTACCGAACGTACTGGGTATCGTAGCGGTTTACTCTACGTTGCTTATTCCAAGCATGATCCTTACAGAATCATTCTTATCTTTCCTTGGTCTTGGTGTTCAAGAGCCTATGACAAGCTGGGGCGCATTGCTTCAAGAAGGTTCGCAAACAATGGAAGTTGCAATCTGGCAATTGACATTCCCTGCGGCATTCATGGTAGTTACGCTGTTCTGCTTTAACTACGTAGGTGATGGTCTGCGCGACGCGCTTGATCCAAAAGACAGATAACGAAATAGCAATTAAAAGCTATAAAAGATTAAGGAAGCAATAATGAGCTTATTAGATGTCAAAGATCTGCGCGTCGAATTTACCACACAAGATGGTATCGTAACCGCAGTAAACGACTTGAACTTCTCACTTAACCAAGGCGAAACGCTGGGTATTGTTGGTGAGTCGGGTTCAGGTAAATCACAAACGGTATTTGCACTGATGGGGCTGCTGGCTAAGAACGGCATCATCTCAGGCAGTGCAAAGTTTGAAGGCAATGAAATTCTCAACCTGCCTGAAAAAGCACTGAACAAGGTTCGTGCTGAACAGATCGCGATGATCTTCCAAGATCCAATGACCTCACTGAACCCTTACATGAAAGTAAGTGATCAGCTGATGGAAGTACTTATGCTGCATAAAGGCATGGGTAAAGCAGAAGCATTTGAAGAATCAGTACGCATGCTTGAAGCGGTGAAAATCCCTGAAGCACGCAAGCGTATCACTATGTACCCGCACGAGTTTTCGGGCGGTATGCGTCAGCGTGTGATGATCGCAATGGCACTGCTGTGTCGTCCTAAATTGCTTATCGCTGATGAACCAACAACGGCACTGGATGTAACCATTCAAGCGCAAATCATGGAATTGCTGAACGAACTAAAAGATGAGTTCAATACAGCAATCATTATGATCACCCATGACTTGGGTGTTGTTGCTGGTTCTTGTGACAAAGTACTTGTGATGTACGCGGGTCGTACAATGGAGTACGGCACGGTTGATGAAATCTTCTACGAGCCAAGCCACCCATACGCGGAAGGCCTGCTTAAAGCGATTCCTCGTTTGGATACCGAAGGTGAAATTCTACCGACGATTCCAGGTAACCCACCTAACTTACTTCGCCTACCAACAGGTTGTCCTTACCAAGACCGTTGTCACCGTGTAATGGACCGTTGTAAGCAAGAAGCACCGATTTTGCAGCCATTTGCTAAAGACCGTCAGCGTGCTTGTTTTTCAGACTGGGAGACTTGGACAAAATGAGTAAAGAATTACTATTAGATATTAAAGACCTGAAAGTTCACTTTAGCATTGCAGCTAAGTCTGCTTGGCCTTGGGCAAAACCATCAAACCTTAAAGCGGTTGATGGGGTTGATGTTCACCTTTACGAAGGCGAAACACTAGGCGTAGTGGGTGAGTCTGGTTGTGGTAAATCAACTTTTGCCCGTGCGATTATCGGCTTGGTTGAAGCGACTGAAGGTCAAGTGATGTGGTTAGGTCAAGACCTAACTAAGATGCAGGAAGTGAAGCGTCGTGAGACTCGTAAAGAGATTCAGATGATCTTCCAAGACCCGCTAGCGTCGCTTAACCCACGTATGTCAGTAGGCGATATCATTGCTGAGCCTCTAGAGACTTTCTTCCCTGAACTTTCTAAACAAGAAGTGAAGGACAGAGTTAAAGAGATGATGGCAAAGGTTGGTCTACTACCAAACGTAATCAACCGTTACCCACATGAATTCTCTGGTGGTCAGTGTCAGCGTATTGGTATTGCACGTGCACTTATCTTGAAACCTAAGATGATCATTTGTGACGAACCTGTTTCGGCACTTGACGTATCTATCCAAGCTCAAGTTGTTAACCTTTTGAAAGAACTGCAAAAAGAGCTAGGTCTTTCGCTGGTATTTATCGCGCACGATTTGTCAGTGGTTAAGCACATCTCAGACCGTGTATTGGTAATGTACCTAGGTAATGCGGTTGAGCTGGGTGAGTCAGATGCACTATTCTCTGATCCAAAGCACCCGTACACCAAGGCGTTGATGTCTGCGGTTCCTATTCCAGATCCTCGCTTAGAGCGTAGTAAAACTATCCAGATGCTGGAAGGTGACCTACCATCGCCAATCAACCCACCATCAGGATGTGTTTTCCGTACTCGTTGTCCACAAGCGACAGAAGCGTGTGCGCAAACTAAGCCAACGATTCAAGGCGATGATGTGCACGCAGTATCTTGCTTGCACGTACAAGTCTAGGGCCAATTTAAAACGGTTCAGCCTGTGACAGGCTTAAGCGCGACTAGTTTTTAGAGTCGCGCTTTTTTTGTACTGCAGACCTAGTTCCTATATTTTGCTCAACAGCTTCATCAAATAATTCGAACAACTAAGCCAACTTCTTCTAGTTTTGAAAAAGTTGGCTTTTTTTATACTAGAGAAAAGTTAGCATCACAGAGGTTTGGATATGGGCAAATTAGTTGAAGGTGTTTGGCATGATGTGTGGTACGACACGAAAGAAAGCGGTGGTAAGTTTGTTCGTGAAGATGCGGGCTTTCGTCATTGGGTAGAGAACAAACCGGGCGCGCAGTTTGAGCCGGAAAGCGGCCGTTATCACTTATACGTATCGTTGGCTTGCCCTTGGGCGCACCGAACCCTTATCTTCCGCGAGCTGAAAGACCTAACCGATCACATTGACGTGACGGTTGTTTGCCCAGACATGATGAGTGAAGGTTGGCAAATGGGGTTACCTGAACCTCTATTTGGCCATACCCGCATGCACCAAATCTACACCCAAGGCAAACCGGACTATTCAGGTCGAGTCACGGTTCCTGTTTTATGGGATAAGAAAACCAACACCATTGTGAGTAACGAGTCGTCTGAAATCATTCGCATGTTTAACTCAGAGTTTAACGAGCTAACGGGTAACACCGATGATTACTACCCGTGGGAGTTGTCCAAGAAGATTGATGAGTGGAATGATTATATCTACCCAAACATCAACAACGGCGTATACCGAACCGGCTTTGCGACAACACAAGAAGCCTACGAAGAAGCGTATGACACCTTGTTTGAAGCCTTAGACAAAGTAGATGCGCACCTTAGCGAACATCGCTATTTGGCGGGTAACGAGATTACAGAAGCGGATTGGCGCTTGTTTACCACTCTGGTTCGATTTGATGCGGTTTATGTGGGTCACTTCAAGTGTAACAAGCAACGAATTGCGGATTACAAACATATCCAAGGTTATCTAAAAGAGCTCTATCAAATAGAGGGTATTAAAGAGACTACGGATTTCTACCACATCAAGCGCCACTACTATTACAGCCATACGGGCATCAACCCGACTCAAGTGGTGCCTAAAGGGCCTGATCTGGATTTAGATTCGCCTCACGGACGTGGTTAGAATCATTAATTAATCCGCTTTTCTTCAGGCGTAAAAAAACCCTAGATAAACATCTAGGGTTTTTGCTTTCTGAAAAAGAAAATTAGTTAACTACTTTTTCTTCAGCTTGCGCAGCTTGGTCTGCTTGGATAGCCGTTAGAGCTACTGTGTAAACGATATCGTCTACTAGAGCGCCACGAGACAAGTCATTTACTGGCTTGCGCATACCTTGAAGCATTGGACCGATAGATACTAGATCTGCTGAACGCTGTACAGCTTTGTAAGTCGTGTTACCCGTGTTTAAGTCTGGGAATACGAATACTGTCGCTTTACCTGCAACTGGAGAGTTAGGCGCTTTAGAAGCGGCTACGTTTTCCATGATTGCTGCATCGTACTGTAGAGGACCGTCGATCACTAGATCAGGACGCTTCTCTTGAGCAAGTTTCGTTGCTTCACGTACTTTATCTACGTCTGCACCCTTACCAGATTCACCAGTAGAGTAAGAGATCATAGCAACGCGTGGGTCGATACCGAATGCCGCAGCAGAATCTGCAGATTGGATAGCGATTTCAGCAAGCTGTTCAGCTGTTGGATCTGGGTTGATCGCACAGTCACCGTATACAAGAACTTGATCAGGCAGAAGCATGAAGAAGATCGAAGATACGATAGAAGCATCAGGAGCAGTCTTGATGATCTGGAACGGAGGAACGATAGTGTTCGCCGTTGTGTGAACAGCACCAGAAACTAGGCCGTCAACTTCGCCAGCTTCAAGCATCATAGTACCTAGGAATACTGAATCTTCTAGCTTCTCACGAGCAACAACTTCAGTCATACCTTTAGCGCCACGAAGTTCTACTAGACGAGCTACGTAGTTTTCGCGAACTGATGCAGAATCGATGATCTCAACGCCAGCGCCAAGCTCAACACCTTGCTGCGCTGCAACGCGACGGATTTCTTCAGGGTTACCTAGAAGTACACACGTTGCGATACCGCGCTCAGCACAGATAGCCGCAGCTTTAACTGTACGTGGCTCATCACCTTCAGGAAGAACGATGCGCTTAGCCGCTTTACGAGCAAATTCAGTTAGCTGGTAACGGAATGCTGGTGGGCTTAGACGACGGATGCCTTGAGTACCTTCAGATAGAGAATCAATCCAAGGGCCATCAATGTGGCTTGCAACGTGATCGTTAACGAACTCGATACGCTCTTTATCGTCTGCAGGAACTTCTAGGTTGAAGCTCTGTAGGTTTAGAGATGTCTGCCAAGTGTTACCTTGAGCCTTGAAGATCGGTAGACCTGAAGCGAATGCTGGTGCACAAAGGTTAGCAATGCTTTCTGGAATGTCGTAACCGCCAGTAAGCAGGATTGCGCCAATCTCAACACCGTTTTTCGCAGCAAGAGCCGCAGCAACGATAACGTCAGGACGGTCTGCAGAAGTTACTAGCAGTGAGCCTGGTTTGAAGTGCTCAATCATGTGCGGTAGAGAACGTGCACAGAAAGTGATGCTCTTAATACGACGAGTTGAGATTTCACCTTCGTTAACGATTTCAGCGTTAAGGTGCTTAGCCATATCAACCGCACGAGTTGCGATTAGATCGATGCTCCATGGCACGCAGCCAAGAACACGGATAGGGCTAGAGTTGAAGATTTGCATTACTTCAAGGTTCGCTTGCTGAGCGCTGTCTGCATCATCAAAGATTTCAGATAGGTCAGGGCGAGTACGGCCAGCCTCATCAACAGGAGCGTTAAGCTTGTTGATGATTACGCCTTTGATGTTTTTGTTCTTAGTACCGCCGAAGTTAGAACATGCTACTTCTATACGCTCTTTAAGCTGCGTAGGGTTGTCAGTACCAGGAGTCGCAACGAATACGATCTCCGCGCCAAGTGTTTTTGCGATTTCCGCGTTCACTTGGTTAGCAAATGGGTGCTTACGAGTAGGTACTAGACCTTCGATTAGCGTAACTTCTGCGTCTTTGTTGATCTTGTTGTATTGCTCAACAACAGACTCAAGAAGCTCGTCCATTTTTTCGCTACCGATCAAAGCTTCAGCTTTAGTCATTGCGATTGGCTCACCAATCTTAATGTCGCTGTTTGCGCTGATGATAGTAGACGTTAGATCTGGTTGGTTACCACCGCTGCGAGGCTGAGCGATTGGCTTGTAGAAAGAAACACTTACGCCCTTACGCTCCATAGCGCGAAGAACACCCATGCTAACACTAGTAAGACCAACACCAGCGCTTGTAGGGATAAGCATAATAGTACGTGACATTGACGAACACCTTTGACTATTGGAAATAAAAAAAGCTCAACTGCTATTCCCACCGATATTTAAATTGGGGTAGGAATAGAAGTTGAGCCCCATTTTCTTGATATGAAAAACTGACTAGCTTCGAATGAAGCTAGTCAGGAAAATCAATTAAAGACCTGCTAGTTTCGCAGTGTCTTCAGCAATTACTAGCTCTTCGTTAGTAGAGATAACCATTGCAGGGATACGGCTGTTAGCTGTAGTGATAGTACCTTCGCCGCCGAAACGAGCTTTAAGGTTAGCTTCACCGTCAACTTCGATACCGAAGATGCCTAGGCGGTTAAGAACCATTTCACGGATTGGGCCTGAGTTCTCGCCGATGCCGCCAGTGAAAGTGATTGCGTCTAGACGACCTTCTAGAGTTGCAGTGTAACCAGCTACGTACTTAGCTAGACGGTGACAGAACACGTCCATTGCACGAGTTGCTTCTTCTTTCTCACCGTAGTTGTCTTCAACGAAACGACAGTCAGAAGTCACTTCAGTTAGACCAGCAAGACCAGACTCTTTAGTTAGCATGTTGTTGATTTCTTCAACAGAGTAACCAAGTGCGTCGTGTAGGTGGAAGATGATTGCAGGGTCTAGGTCACCACAACGAGTACCCATTACAAGACCTTCAAGAGGAGTAAGACCCATAGAAGTGTCTACAGATTTACCGTTCTTGATTGCACATACAGAAGCGCCGTTACCTAGGTGACAGTTGATGATGTTAACTTCTTCAACTGGCTTGTTTAGTAGGCCTGCAACTTCACGAGTGATGAATAGGTGAGAAGTACCGTGCATGCCGTAACGACGGATGCCGTGCTCTTTGTACAGGTTGTACGGTAGAGCGTATAGGTAAGACTCAGAAGGCATTGTTTGGTGGAACGCAGTGTCAAAAACAGCAACGTTTTGTAGACCAGGGAAGTTCTGTTGAGCCGCTTCGATACCGATAAGGTGAGCAGGGTTGTGAAGAGGTGCGAAAGTCGCAGCGTCTTGAATACCCTTAAGAACTTCATCAGTGATAAGTGCAGAAGAAGTGAACTGCTCGCCACCGTGTACGATACGGTGACCGATAGCGCCAAGGTTAGCTTTAAGCTCAGGCTTAGAAGCAAGAATAGTTTCTACCATGAAAGATAGTGCTTCTACGTGAGCTGCGCCCGCGCCTAGTTGTGCTTCATGCTTGCCATCAAGTTTCCACTTCATACGAGCTTCTGGAAGACCTAGACACTCAGCAAGACCAGTTAGGTGCTCTGCACCTGTTTCTGCATCAACAACAGCGAATTTAAGAGAAGAACTACCACAGTTTAAAACTAAAACTAGCTTAGACATTAATGACTACCTGTTTATTTTTCTGATCGAAATCAGTTAAGGATGAAAATTAATCTCAAGAATAGTCGAAGCACATAGGCTTGCGTACTAACCTTGGTCAAAAAAACGTTAATTTCCGTATAAAGTGAAAGCGCTCTTTATCAAAAAGAGGCTTGTGCATTCCTTGCAGAAGTCTTCTCAAAGTTGCTTAAATTGTAAATAAGGGCAACAATGAGATTGAGGTCTGCAAATAATAGCGATATTGTGCAAATATAACAAAAAAATTTGAAAGAATATTATTTTTCGTCAAATTTTTGTGTTTTTAGTTGATGATTTCAACTTTTTTTTAATGGGAGACTCATATGAGCAATAGAGTTGGTTTAGCTAGTAGTTTAAAAGATGGCCAAAAGTACATGGATCTCTGGCCCGTCCGAAAAGAGTTAAACGCGATCTTCCCAGAACAACGCATTATTAAAGCGACCCGCTTTGGCGTGAAAGTGATGCCTGCGATTGCCGCTATCAGTGTTCTTACACAAATGGTCTTTAATAATTACCAAGCGATGCCACAGGCTGTGGTTATGGCTTTGTTTGCGATCAGCTTGCCGCTTCAAGGTATGTGGTGGTTGGGCAATCGCTCAAATACACAACTTCCGCCGGCGCTAGTATCCTGGTACCGCGAACTGCATGAAAAGATCACTGAAACGGGTTTTGCGTTAGAGCCTATGAAGCCGCGCCCTCGCTATAAAGAATTGGCAATCATTTTAAATCGTGCCTTTCGTCAGTTAGATAAATCCTCAATGGAGCGTTGGTTCTAAAGAATCCCAGCTCTCCCTCTTGTCTGAGAACAACTATTCATCTTCTATAGCTTGTTCTCAGATTTGCTCCTCTTTTTGTTACCTCGCTTACTTTCCGTTTAGCTTACCTGTCCTTATTCACTTGGTTTCTTACCTTCCTCCGAAGTCAATATAACCTTTCTCACATAACTCGAGCCTTGTTGTATTTTTGTTAAATATCACTTCAAGTTATCAATGGTTACTGGTAATAATGCCAATAGTGATTTTGATGTTGTTCTCTTTGAGCGAGTAATGACGGGTAGAGCTTGATTCAGGGAGCGATAATGAGTTCTGTAAGAAAGGTATTGGCAGCGGTTTTAAGTTGCTTGATGTTGCTATGGACTGGCAATGCAATGGCAAACGTTGCCAAAGTGTCGGTTTCACAAGTTGTTGACCATCCCGATTTGAATGCGACACGTTTAGGGCTTCTTGAAGGATTGAGAGCCAATGGTTATGAACCCGGTAAGAACTTAGAATTCTCCTATGAAATGGCGAATGGTAACCCGGCTCAGGCAGCCAAGATTGCCAGAGAGCTCGTCAGTGAAAATCCACATGTACTTGTTGGTATCGCGACACCGACTTCACAAGCCTTAGTGTCGGCGACTCGCTCGATTCCTATCGTGTTTACCGCGGTTACGGATCCTATCGGCGCTAGGCTCGTTAAACAATTAGAAAAGCCGGGGCGTAATGTCACGGGGCTTTCTGACTTATCTCCGATCACTCAGCATGTGTCATTAATCAAAGAACTGCTCCCTGAAGCTAATTCAATCGGTGTAGTTTACAACCCAGCAGAAGCAAATGCCGTTGCGTTAGTTGGGTTATTGAGAAAGGCAACTCGAGATTTCGGTTATACACTTCACACCGAAAAAGCGCTGACTGTTGACGATGTCGAAGCAAAAGCAGAATCCATTGCTAAGAAGTCCGATGTTATCTATGCCTTGACCGATAATACGGTTGCAAGCGGCATGGAGGGTCTTATCAAAGCGGCTAACCATGCAGATACGCCAGTCGTCGCAGGCGCCACATCTTATGTCGGAAAGGGAGCGATTGCTGGTTTAGGTCTAGATTATTATGATGTTGGGGTTCAGACCGCGGATTATGTCGCAGCCATTCTGGAAGGACAGAAGCCCGGGAAGTTGAGTGTCAAAACTGCGCAGAGCTCTCAGCTGGTGGTCAACCTAGATGCTGCTCGTGAGCTTGGCGTGACAGTGCCTCAATCTGTGATTGAGCGTGCGGTCATTAGCCGGTGAATTGAGTTTGGTGTTAGGTGAGCTAATAGGCCATAAGTCATATTATTAACAGCATTGAAATGGGCTCAGATAACAAACTCACCTGCTCTATATGTTGGCGCTTCTCTATTTTATTCATTTGTAAGCGGTTATTTGACCGTTAGGTGTGTCGTTAATATCAATTTACATTATTTTACGTCGAGCGAATTGCCGATTAATGTAATAATATTAATGGGGAAAATGAAAATAGCTGAACGCTAAGAGCACATTATATGAAAGTAAATAGGCACTTTAGCCTAACCTTTGTTTTCGGGTTTCCCGCTGTGATCGCCGCGATGTTACTTGGCCTAATAGGAAAGAATCATTTTGACGCGGTAGAAAAAGATATCAGTAGTGAGTTTCATCGTATTGAAGATGTGTTCAAAAGAACCACAAAAGTGGCGACAGCCCTAGACTACAGCTTCTCCAACTATTATAAATCAGGAAACCCTCTCTTTCTTGATCACAACAAACATGTTGTGGATGGGCTTTGCCAAATCTGGCCTATTGATGTGTTACTCCTCGCAGATGGTAAAACTTCAGACATTCCTTCTGTCGATATCGACTATATGCTAATCGGTCAAGAGTCTCTTTGTTCTGAAAGCAGTGATAGTTATAAGAGCGCGTCAGAAAAAATAGCGTTAGCTCCTATTCTTTCATTTTTATCCCAGCTTGATGAATACCATGACGGCGTGCACTTTATTGATACGAGCGGCTATGTGATCTCTTCACCAGAAGATTTTGCCAAAGGGCTGAGCAAAGAGCTGCTCTCGACTATAAAGAGTCGTCCTTACTGGCAGAAAACAGCCAACAACCCTGACCAACTCACCCTTTCAGGCCCTGGTTATCGTTTTGATTCCCTTGACCGTATAATTAGTATGACGATCCCTGTATTCCATAAAGGCGTTCACCAAGGGATGCTGTCGGTGGATATTAATGTTGGCAGGCTGCTTGCTAATTCGAACCAACATCTAGCAGGTCGGATCGATATTATTGACACCACTTTAGCTACCCCGATAGATTCTGCAGCTTTCTACCATGAGATCAAACTAGATGGTGTCGCGTCTCACCATGCGATGTATTACGAGTTAGACATCGAGAAAGAGGTTGAGCACTTTTTCGTTTATGAGAAAGACAGTCTTATTGTTGCCATCATTGTCTATCTGTTCTCTGTAACTATCTTTTTCTACGTCAATTCCAATATTGAACGTGGTTACTTCAAAGATCTCGCGGCCAAAGACCCAATGACAGGTTTATTGAATCGTCGCGGCTTAGAAGCATTCTGGCGCAGCGTAGAGCACGATCAATTGTTTGCCTTAACTGTATTTGATATCGATGATTTTAAGTCAATTAACGACACCTACGGCCACGACAAGGGTGATGATGTGATTCGTTATATGTCACGTCAGATAGGTAACAGTGTACGAAGCAGTGACGTAGCAGCACGATTTGGCGGTGAAGAGTTTGTCGTTTATATGAGAGGCGAAGATCGTGAAACTTTGATGAGAACTTTAGAGCGGGTGAAGAATGCGATTTGTTCCACTTCAGCCGACATTATTCCAAATGGATTTACGGTATCTGGCGGTGTCTGCATTGTTGAAACTGAGCAAAGTAAGCTTAACTTCGATGAGATATTTAAGTACGCCGATGAAAAGCTGTACGTGGCTAAGACGACGGGTAAAGATCGTCTCGAATTTTAGCCACGTTGTTAAATCATTAAGTGCTTCGTCTTAAACAGGTTGACGGCGTTCTTCTTGATAACGTTGAAGACGTTCTACAATCGGCGGCGCCTTCTTGAAAGTGCGAATTTCTTTAAATAGTTCGTTCGCTTCAGGGTAGCCTTTACTTAAATAAACAAACCACTGCTTCACTCTATTGGGGTAGTACATACCTTTGTCCCCTTTAATTTGAAACTCTGAATAGCGCAGCAAAAGTTCAATGACTTTATCCCACGGCATTTTCTGGTGGTTGTGCTTAACGACGTTACCAAGGTTTGGAATATTGAAAGCACCACGGCAGACCATCAATGAATCGACGCCTGTTGCTTCTATGCAATCTTGACCATCTTGATAGTTCCAGATTTCCCCGTTAGCAATCAATGGCAGAGATGTTTTCTCTCTTATTTTATTGATGTAATCCCATTTAATTTCGCTGGCTTTATAACCGCCAACTTTGGTTCTTGCGTGCACGGTGAGTTCGTCAGCTTTAGCTTGTTCGATGGCATCGACAATCTCAAAGCACTCTTCCGGATGCTCCCAACCTAATCGGATCTTTGCGGATACAGGAATGTGTGCAGGTACAGCTTCTCGACAAGATTTCACCACTTGATAGATGAGTTCTGGTTCTTTTAGCAATGAAGCGCCACCATTACTTTTGTTTACCGCCTTTGCTGGGCAACCAAAATTAAGATCGATGCCTTTAGCGCCTAAGCTAGCAGCTTGAAAAGCATTCTCGGCCATCCAATTTGGGTGTTGACCTAGAAGTTGAAGATGGATTGGCACACCAGCCATGGTCTGAGAACCTTGGTGCAGCTCTGGGCAAATACGGTGGAACACATGCGGAGGAAGAAGTTGATCCACGACGCGCACAAACTCTGTCACACAGAGATCGTAATCATTTATCTCTGTGAGAATTTCACGCATTAGGTGGTCTAGAACGCCCTCCATAGGGCCAAGTATTACGCGCATGTTGCTTTACCTAAACTGAGTGAACCGAAAAAATCGAGGCGTGATTGTACGGTTTGCTTACAGGATTGTCACTATGAGTGTGGTGTGTCTACCTTAATGATGGTTTCGTCTCTTAATAGCGACATCTTGGAGAGTATGGCGTTATAATATCGAAAATGCCCAAATATCCAGAGCTTTCATGACATACCAATTATTAAGCCTACCAGAATCTATTTCAGACATTACGCCGCAGTTTATTGAAGGTGCAATCCTTGCGTCTAACTTAGCGACCAAGCCACTCGATCCTGAAGAATGGATTGCTATCGTAGCACCTGAAGCGGGCAAAGAGCTTGTAACATTAGTGACGGAACAGATTAACCGCCAGCACAATCTGATTCAGCGTAGTGAATACTTACTGACTGATGTGTTTGCAGAAGGCGACTTCAATGAGCAGTTCGCAGATTTTGCGGAAGGTTTTATGATGGTTTGGCCGACAGTGGAAGAGCAGTGGCAAAGCATTACGGTTGCGGACGGCACTCTGCGCATGCTGCAAGCTCTGCTGACTACATTAATGCTCGCGATTGATGAAGAGCAAACTCAACAACAAATGGTTGCGGCTGGGCTTCAAAACCCACCATCGCTTGCTGATTTAGTGGGCCAGGTCGATCTGATGATCTCAGAAGTGGCAATGGCAGCGGATGAAGCTATGTTGGGCAATAAGTCCCAGAGCGTGAACCCGTTTAAAGATATTGGTCGAAACGACCTTTGTCCTTGTGAAAGCGGCAAGAAGTTTAAACAATGCTGTGGTAAAAACAGCTAATTACGGCTTGTTGAGTAACAGACTTTCTTTAAGTGATAAAAAGTTTAAGTAATAAAAAGTCGACCTTTGGGTCGACTTTTTTGTTTCTGAAGATGATGAGCTAATTGTTAGTCATTTTTTGATTTAACGAATTGAGAAAGCGCTACAAAACCGAAAGCAACTAAGTTACCCGCGAAGATAATCACAAGCCATTGTGGCATCGAAAGTTCTAAGAACTGCCACACAACCTTGCTACAGTCGCCGTAAGCTTCAAACATCCACGGAGCCCATTGGTTTAAAGGTGCCCAACTTGGGAAGGTCACGAACAGGTCACAAGTAGCAAAAGGAGACGGATTAAACTGGTAGTCAACGTGCTCTAAAGCCAGCGTCAAACCTTTGTATGCGCCAAATCCCCAGCCAGCAAGGCCTAACCAACGTGATATTGGGTTATTCGGGGAAATAGCACCAATCATGGCTGCAACACCGATAGCAAGCATCGCAACGCGCTCATAGATGCACATTACGCAAGGGCCAAGCATCATCACGTGTTGAAAGAAGAGAGCACATGCCTCAAAAAAGACAATAAAAGCCAGCAGTAAAAGCCAAGATAAACGTCCCTTAGAGAAGTCTTTAAGCATTGCAAAAAAGTTCACGAATTTAATCCCGTCTATAAAATGAAAAAGCCCTGATTACTCAGAGCTTTTTATCTTGGATAAGTTTCCTAATCAACTAATATTTTTGATTAGTTAGATACACTTATTGTGCTTTACAACACAAAGCTGGATTAGTGACCACCAGAGACAACTGGAGCAACAGCTTCACCAGTGCGCTGAATGATCCAACCTGCATCATAGAACCATGCTGTCATTGGCTCTACGAAGAACACAATGCCTGCTAGGCCAACAAGTGCCAATACGATGGTGTATGGCAACGCCATGATAACCATGCGGCCGTAAGACAATCGAATTAACGGAGCAAGTGCTGATGTTAATAAGAATAGGAATGCAGCCTGGCCGTTTGGCGTTGCAACAGAAGGTAGGTTAGTACCTGTGTTGATAGCAACAGCAAGTAGGTCGAACTGGTCACGAGTGATGATGCCTTCAACCAGTGCAGTTTTCACTTCATTAATGTAAACCGTACCGACGAACACGTTATCTGAAACCATCGATAGAATACCGTTGGCCACATAGAAGAGTGCAAGCTGTGCGCCTTTATCTTCAACGTGAAGTACTGCATCGATCACTGGCTTAAATAGCCCTTGATCAATGATTACCGCAACGACAGCGAAAAAGACAGCAAGAAGTGCAGTAAATGGCAGTGCTTCTTCAAAGGCTTTACCCATCGAGTGCTCTTCAATTACACCAGTAAATGCCGTTGCCAAGATGATCACTGAAAGGCCAATCAAACCCACTTCAGCGACGTGAAGCGCAAGGCCAACAATCAGCCAAACTGCGATTGCACTTTGAACCCATAGTTTTGCTACGTCTTGCTTGGTGCGGTTTGCACGTTCTTTGTTGTCAAACTCAACCAAGATTTGGCGAACATTCATTGGCAGCTCAGCACCGTAACCAAACACTTTGAATTTCTCGACAAGTGCACAAGTTAAAATACCGCAGAAGAAAACAGGTAGTGTTACTGGCAGCATACGGATGATAAATTCACCGAACTCCCAACCTGCTTGCTTAGCAATTACCAAGTTTTGTGGTTCACCTACCATGGTCATTACACCACCTAGTGCTGTACCCACACCAGCGTGCATTAGCAGTGAACGTAGGAAAGCACGGTAGTTTTCTAGGTCATCACGAGTTAGCTCTGAGATCTCTTCATCATGAGTATGATCGTGCGAAGACGTTGTGCCCTTGCCTGATGCAACCTTGTGGTAGATAGAGTAGAAGCCGACCGCAACGCTAATAACTACGGCGATTACTGTTAGTGCATCTAGGAATGCTGATAAGAAAGCGGCAGCAACACAGAAGGCAACAGAGAGTAAAATTTTAGATTGGATGCCAAGCAAGATCTTCGTGAAAATGAACAAAAGCAGTTCTTTCATGAAGTAAATGCCAGCAACCATGAATACGAGCAAGAGTAATACAGGAAGGTTTGCTTGCAGCTCGTGATAAACCATTTCTGGTTTGGTCATGCCAATGGCGACTGCTTGAATAGCTAATAGACCACCCGGTTGAAGTGGGTAGCATTTGAGAGCCATAGCTAGAGTGAAAATAAACTCAACCACCAATAGCCAGCCCGCAACAAATGGGTCAACTAGGAAGAAAACAAACGGGTTGATGATTAAAAAGGAAATGATGGCAAGTTTATACCAATCAGGAGCTTTACCAAGGAAGTTCTTGATAAAAGCGTTTCCGAGAGACATCGGCATGTTAATACTCTTTTATGTTGATTATGAATAGACAAGCAATACAACATTTTGAGAATCGAGCTATAGAAATTGTTAAAAACTATAACTAACAGTGACTTAGAAAAACTACATTCCATGTAATGTTCTGTGGTCTTGCCAAGTCACTCCCTTAGAAACTCAAGCACTGCTTATTTTTGAGCGCAACTCTACTCTTAGATAACATTTAGTCAACAGGAAAAGCCCTGTAGCACTAAAAATACCTCTTTTTTGTTGAGAAACGCGATCAAAGTAGCGCAAGCATACCACTTAAAATGTGATAAAAACCGACTAGAATCAATATTTCAGCGAAATGATTGAAAATTACAGAATAACGACGACTTATATATGATTATTACAACTTAATATTGCAAATTAATAGCTTTAAAAGTATGACCAATCTCATTGATTTTAAAGAAAATTTGTTGTGTTAACGGTTTGTTGAAATGGTGGTTTAGAGTCGCTTGCTTTACAAACCTGAGGTGCAAACGTGTGCTGAACTTTAGAGTTATAACTCTAATGGTATTTAGGGTGAGTAAAATTTTTGAGGGTGTTTCCGCTAGGTGTGAACTAGTGGTATGATGAGTAAATTAGAACAGAATAATTAAATTGGATTGAAGTGTAGATGGTCATTAAGGCGAAGAGCCCGGCAGGATTTGCAGAGAAGTATATCATTGAAAGTATTTGGAATGGCCGTTTCCCTCCAGGTTCTATCTTGCCCGCAGAGCGTGAGCTTTCTGAGCTGATTGGTGTTACACGTACTACGCTTCGTGAAGTACTACAACGTCTTGCTCGTGATGGTTGGTTGACAATCCAACACGGCAAACCCACTAAAGTTAATCAGTTTATGGAAACCTCAGGTCTTCATATCCTTGATACGCTAATGACGTTGGACGTTGATAACGCAAGCAAAATGGTAGAAGACCTGCTTGCTGCTCGTACTAATATCAGCCCGATCTTTATGCGTTATGCATTCAAAGCAAACAAAGAAGCTTCAGAGCGTACTATCAGTAACGTGATTGAATCTTGTGAAGCGCTACTTGCGGCACCAACTTGGGATGAGTTCCTAGAATCGTCGCCATACGCTGACAAGATCAAACAAGCGGTAAAAGAAGATTCAGAAAAAGATGAAGCGAAACGTCAGACGATCTTAATCGCGAAGACTTTCAACTTCTATGATTACATGCTTTTCCAACGTTTGGCATTCCACTCTGGCAACCAGATTTATGGCCTGATCTTTAACGGTGTGCGTAAATTGTATGACCGTATCGGTAGCTACTACTTCTCTAACCCAGAAGCACGACGTTTAGCGATGGACTTTTATAAAGAGTTGTTCATTATCTGTGAGAGTGGCGAGCGAGAAACGTTGCCAATAGTGATTCGTAACTACGGTATCGCAAGTGCACAAGTTTGGAATGAAATGAAAACGACATTGCCAACGAACTTCACTGAAGACGACAGCTAAGCTATAGGTTTACTATTTTTGCTCTTGTTTAGTCAGTGACGCAAAGAAAACGAAAAAGCGGCGAGATAATTCAATTATCTCGCCGCTTTTTATTTATCTGTCGTTACTAGAAAATTATCCGTGGGTCAGTTACTTACCTATGACGAGTAATTTATCAAGGAGTAGCAACTTAACCCGCAAACTCTTCTGAATCTGGGCGGTTGGTAAATTGCACGCCGTTTAGAAAATCGCAAAGTAGTTGGTCTTCACACACTTTGTAGTTTTTGTTTTCTGGCTTGCGGAAGTAAGCGCCGATTTCGTACTTGCTCAAGCTAATGCCAACCACTTCTAGTACGTCCAAAACATCTTCTGCTTTCATGTTTAATGCGATACGAAGCTTCATGAAGATCATGTTGTTCGTCAGTGCAACTTCAGGTTTAGGTTGCTCACCTTCTTTTTTGCCACGCTTAAGGTTGATGAAACCATTTAGGAATACCGCTAACTCTTTATCTTTCATCTTAGAGCATGACTTGTCGTTGTCGTCTTTTAGCCAGTTAATCACTTGGTCATGAGCAACGGTCACATCAGCTTGTTCGATAGCTTTGATGATTTGTGCATTTTTAAGGTTTAGTGCGTGTTGAATACGACGCAAGATTTCGTTGTTAGTCACTGGGGATTCCTAAAAAGGGTTTTAGAGTAAAGAGGCGTTGGTTTAGCCTATTTTTGTCGACGAACCAATTTCTACTCTACATAGCATAGTTGACGGCGACTCTAACAGAGAACGCTAATTTTCGGTAGATATAAAAAATCCCCAATGCTGATTCACTCTTTCAAGTCAAAAAATGCATTAGGGATTTTGTGATGGGTGCTTGTTATCTGACTGGAGTCAGAATTACATTACACGCATACCAGGTTGAGCACCTTCGTGTGGCTCAAGGATCCATAGGTCGCTGCCGCCAGGGCCTGCTGCTAGGATCATGCCTTCAGACATACCAAACTTCATCTTACGAGGTTTTAGGTTGGCTACCATTACAGTTAGTTTGCCTTCTAGCTCTTCAGGTTTGTATGCTGATTTGATACCAGAGAATACTTGGCGAGTCTCACCACCGATGTCCAGTTGGAACTTCAGTAGTTTGTTCGCTTTTGGTACTTCTTCACAAGAGATGATACGAGCAATACGCATGTCTACTGCAGCAAAGGCATCGAACTCAATCTCGTCTGCGATTGGCTCTTTGTCTAGCTCAGTTTGGCTTGCTTGCTCTTTTTCAGCTTCTGCTTTTTCTTTCGCTGCTGCTTCAGCGGCTGCATCTTCTTTAGAAGACTCAACCATTGCTTCCACTTTCTTAGGATCAATACGGTTGAATAGCGCTTTGAACTTAGTGATCTCGTGATCAGTTAGCGGAGTAGCAATCGCTTCCCACGTTAGCTCTTCGTTTAGGAAAGCTTCAGTGCGAGCTGCAAGCTCTGGCATCACTGGTTTCAGGTAAGCCATCAGTACGCGGAATAGGTTAATACCTACAGAAGAAACTTGTTGAAGCTCAGCTTCTTTGCCTTCTTCTTTTGCAAGAACCCAAGGTGCTTTTTCGTCGATGTACTGGTTAGCTTTATCCGCTAGTGCCGTGATTTCACGGATAGCACGGCTGAATTCACGAGTTTCGTATAGCTCACCGATACGCTCAGCAGCAGCAACGAATTCGTTGTATAGCTCAGGTTCTGCAAATTCAGCAGCTAGCTTGCCTTCAAAACGCTTAGTAATGAAGCCAGCGTTACGAGAAGCTAGGTTAACAATCTTGTTTACTACGTCAGCGTTTACACGTTGAGTGAAGTCTTCAAGGTTAAGATCTAAGTCATCGATGCGGCTGTTTAGTTTCGCAGCGTAGTAGTAACGTAGACACTCAGGGTCTAGGTGGTTTAGGTACGTGCTTGCTTTGATGAATGTGCCTTTCGACTTAGACATCTTCGCACCGTTCACTGTTACATAGCCGTGTACGAATACGTTGTTTGGCTTACGGAAGCCTGCGCCGTCTAGCATTGCTGGCCAGAATAGGCTGTGGAAGTAAACGATGTCTTTACCGATGAAGTGGTAAAGCTCTGTTGTGCTGTCTTTCTTCCAGTATTCATCGAAGTTTAGATCGTCACGCTTGTCACATAGGTTCTTGAAAGAAGCCATGTAGCCAACAGGTGCGTCTAGCCATACGTAGAAGAACTTGTCTTTTTCGCCTGGGATTTCAAAGCCAAAGTAAGGTGCATCACGTGAGATATCCCACTGTTGCAGACCAGACTCAAACCATTCCTGCATTTTGTTTGCAGTTTCATTCTGTAGAGAGCCAGAACGAGTCCACTCTTTAAGCATGCTTTCGAACTGTGGTAGGTCGAAGAAGAAGTGCTCAGAGTCTTTCATTACTGGAGTTGCGCCAGAAACCGCTGATTTAGGGTTAATTAGCTCAGTTGGGCTGTATGTCTCACCACAGTTATCACAGTTATCACCGTACTGGTCTTCTGACTTACACTTAGGGCAAGTACCTTTTACGAAGCGGTCTGGTAGGAACATCTCTTTCTCAGGGTCGAAAAGCTGAGAAATAGTACGGCTAGAAATGAAGCCGTTCTTTTTAAGTTCTAGGTAGATGTGAGAAGCCAGTTCACGGTTCTCTTCGCTGTGTGTGCTGTGGTAGTTATCAAAGCTGATATCAAAGCCAGCGAAGTCTTTTTGGTGCTCTTCACTAACAGCAGCGATCATCTCTTCTGGCGTGATACCCATCTGTTGAGCTTTAAGCATAATTGGCGTGCCGTGAGCATCGTCAGCACAGATGAAGTTTACAGTGTTGCCACGTAGACGCTGGTATCGAACCCAGATATCAGCTTGGATATGCTCAAGCATATGGCCAAGGTGAATAGAGCCGTTAGCGTACGGAAGCGCACAAGTTACCAAAAGTTGTCTTGGATCAGTTGCCATACTTAATAATTCGCTTTTTTGATAGGTATAAATTTGAGAGGTAATACTACTTTATAACGTGTGATACGCCAAGGTATCAGACAAAGGATTCCCCTAGTTTTTTAGGGGTTCAGTCTTCATCTCGTGGGTGATAGCATAAATAAAAAAAGGAGCCCCAATGCGTAACTTTACTTCTAAGCAAGATTTCTGTTCATGGTTGAATGAGTTCGAGTCACCAATCCTCATCCCAGAGTGGGCGCTACACCAAAATATTGTATCGGTTGATCCGCGTGGATCATTTGTTATCACCTTACCTTTTGCTGCAAATCAGCTTGCGGTTGAATTGGAACAGTGGATCCACTCTCAGATTGAACAACAGCTTGTTAGCGCTTTTCAGTTTGAAGTAAAAGTGAAGCCGTCTGCGCTGGAAACCACAGTCGCGACGCCATTGAAGGGTGTTAAAAATATTATCGCTGTGACGTCGGCAAAGGGTGGGGTGGGTAAATCAACGACTTCAGTAAACCTTGCGCTCGCGTTATCTAAGTCTGGTTCAAAAGTGGGTTTATTGGATGCGGATATCTACGGCCCATCAGTGCCTATGATGCTCGGCCAACTAGACGCGAAACCAGAAGTACAGAACAACAAATGGATGATGCCCATCGAGGCACATGGCATTTTCACTCACTCTATTGGCTATCTTGTGTCGAAAGATGATGCGGCAATCTGGCGTGGCCCTATGGCAGCGAAAGCTTTGGGGCAGCTAGTTAATGAAACTGTATGGCCAGAGTTGGATTACCTTGTTATCGACATGCCACCGGGCACCGGTGATATTCAGCTGACGTTGTCGCAACAGATCCCTGTGACGGGCGCAGTAGTGGTGACCACTCCTCAAGATTTGGCACTAGCAGATGCGCGTAAAGGCGTAGCTATGTTCGATAAGGTAAGCGTGCCAGTGGCAGGTTTAGTTGAAAACATGAGCTATCATATTTGTAGTCACTGTGGTGAGAAAGAGCATATCTTTGGTGCTGGTGGTGCAGAAGCCATGTCAGAAGAGTTTTACCTTGATATTTTGGCACAGATCCCTCTTCATATTGATGTGCGAGAAGACATCGACGCAGGTTGCCCTACGGTGATTCGTCGTCCAGACAGTGAACATACACGTCACTACTTAGAGCTTGCTGAGAATGTGGCTGCGAAGATGTTTTGGACGGGCAAGGCGAGACCAGAGGCGATTAACTTTTCTTTGGTTGAATAAAGCTGGCCACTCTTAATGTCGTGTAAATCATGTTGGATTAGATAAACAACGGTCGGATTTAGGCTGATAGCCAATGGGGTTGTGCAAATAGTTGTAGGCAAGTTATTTGAAAGCAAACGATTGTATTCATTAAATCCATTGATATCATCAATTTGACTGCAATTAGCTAAAATGGCGACTAGAATCTATGTTGTTTAGCCCCTATAATCAGGCGGTTTATCTCTTCCCACCACCAAACCATATCGGGTGCAAAATTAATGTCTGATAATAATCAATGTGTCATCGTAGGTATCGCTGGCGCTTCAGCTTCAGGAAAAAGTCTGATTGCTAGTACAATTTATAATGAATTGCGCGAAAAAGTAGGCGACCATCAAATTGGTGTTATCACGGAAGATTGCTATTACAGCGACCAAAGCCACTTGAGTATGGAAGAGCGTGTTAAAACTAACTACGATCACCCAAATGCACTAGATCATGATCTTTTATGTGAACATCTACAGCAGCTAATGAGTGGCAACGCCGTAGAAGTTCCTGAATACAGCTACACAGAGCACACACGTACTTCTGAAACGACTACACTTACTCCAAAGAAAGTGATCATTTTAGAGGGTATTCTGCTTCTAACAGACCCGCGTCTTCGTAAACTAATGCACGCAAGTGTGTTTATGGATACACCATTAGACATCTGTCTACTACGCCGTGTTAAGCGTGATGTAGAAGAGCGTGGTCGTACAATGGACACTGTACTTAAGCAATATCAAGAAACAGTACGTCCAATGTTCATGCAGTTTATCGAGCCTTCAAAACAACATGCAGACATCATCGTTCCTCGTGGTGGTAAAAACCGTATTGCGATTGATGTGCTAAAAGCGCACATTGCGAAGTTGTTGAAGTCTTAATCGAATAAAATTTTGCCTAAGTGACTCACTTAGCTTTATTTTTTACCGAATCAGTGGCACTTTTATAGTGCCACTTTCTTTTGGAATCTAAGCAAGGAATATGCGGATGAAGAAACTACTCATTTTCATAGCTGTACCAGTGTTTGTTGTAATTGCAGCAATTCTGGCACTAGTGCTGTTAGTGAATCCCAACCAATTTAAGCCATTAATTGTCGAACAAGCCCAAAAACACACAGGCCTAGAGCTCGTGATTGAGGGTGATATCAGCTGGCAATTCTTCCCATCCATTGGCTTTGAACTTGGTCAAACTGAATTACGTAATCCTGAAGGGTTCACCCAACCAAACCTATTCAAGGTTGATACCGTTGGCGTTGATGTTTCGGTTACTCCGCTATTTAGTAACCAACTAGAGATCGGCAACATTACTCTAGATGGTGCAGAATTTTATTTAGAAACGCTTAAAGATGGTCGCAAGAACATTGATGCACTAACGCAAGCGTCAGCGCCTCAAGAATCTGAGCCTGCAGCAGGCACAAGTTCTGAATCAGCGCCTGCCCCTCAAGAGCAAACTACCTCTGACGCATCGGGTTGGACGATCAACCTTGCAGGCGTAACTGTATCAAATGCATTGTTTGAAATGGACGACAAGCAGGCGGGTTCATTCACTAAGCTATACGATGTGTCTTTGAATCTTTCTGAGTTTGCCGTTGATACATGGACAACCGCGACGTTTGCGGCTTCTGGTGAAAACAATCAACAGAAGTTCTCTGCGGAAGGTAGCGCAGAATTCAAATTAGCGGAAGGCTTCGCTAGTTACGCACTTCGTAATATCGACTTAAACGCTAAGTTCAATGATCCAGCGACGTCGATTGAGTCAGCAAAAATTGGCTTGAATACGTTTGAGTTCGATAAGGTAAACCAACTGACTTACGCCGTAATCGGTAATGCGGCTGGCCTTGACCTTGATCTTAAAGGTGGCGGTGAACTTACGGTTGATAGCGCGATTTCAAAAGTAACGCTGAACAAATTAACGTTAGACTCAACATTCAAAGGCGACACGCTTCCTCAGTCTCCAATGAAAGTCGACATGCTGTCTGACTTAAGCTTCGATCTGAACAAGAGCCACCTGAGCTTTGTGTTAGAGAAGCTACAAGCTAACGCTATTGCATTAGACGGTAAAGCAGACGTAACCCTATCTGAAATACCAAAGGTTCGTTTCTCTCTTCATAGCCCGAATATTGATTTAGATGAATTCCTAAGCTTAGGCAAATCAACAGAAACTACGAGCACCGCGCCTTCAGATTCTGCTGGTGGCTCAACGTCAAACTCAGGTAGTTCAACTCCAGCTAAAGAAGTGGAACCTGATCTGTCGGCTCTGAAAACGTTAGACGTGAAAGGTGACATTACGATTGATAAGTTCAAGGCGAACAACGCGAAGATGCAGAATGTTAAAACGGCATTTTCGGTTAACCGTGGTATCGCAGAGCTAACCTCATTCACCTCGAACCTTTACCAAGGTTCTATTTCAGCTACGGCTAAGCTAGACGCTCGTAAAACACCGGCGACTTACACGGCTAAGAAGAAAATCAAAGGCGTGAAAGTACAACCGTTACTGGTTGATGTTGCAGATAACGATATGCTGGAAGGTACCGGTAATATTGATGTCAACGTGAAAGGTAAGAGCTTAACTCCAACAGGAATCAAGAAGAACCTTGTCGGTACTATCGCGATTAACTTTGAAGATGGTGCAGTTAACGGCATCAACGTAGCTCAACTGATTCGAGAAAACTACGCTAAGATCAAAGGCGAAAAAGTTGAAAGCACAAATGAAGCTCAAAAAACGGACTTCAGTGCAATGAAAGCGACGCTGAAAGTGGATAAAGGTTGGGTTTCAACGAACGATTTGTCGGCACAATCACCACTACTGCGCGTTACTGGTCAAGGTAAAGCAAACTTCATCAATGAAACGGTCGATTTCCTTGTACGTACATCAATTGTGGGTTCACTTGAAGGTCAGGGTGGTAAGAGTATCGACGACCTGAAAGATGTGACTATCCCAATTAAGGTAACTGGTCAGTGGGCAGCCCCGAAATTTGCACTTGTTTTTGATGATGTGTTGAAGCAGAAAGCGCAGAAAGAAATTGACCGTGGTGTGAACAAGCTAACGGATAAGATCAAAGACGAGAAAACTAAAGAAGCCGTTGATGGTTTATTGAAAGGTTTCTTTAACTAAACGTTTTTAACTCGTATATAAAAGAAGCGCCATTCCTACTGTAGGAATGGCGCTTTTGTTTGGATGCTTATAATACTTTAGAGAGATTCCCCATGACACTCGTCCTTTGCTCTAAGGAATGACGATAGCTACTCGTCCTTTTTTAGGGCGTGATAGTCTAGTGGTCGTCATCCTCGAGAGGGAAGAATGACCGAGTCGGGGATCTCTGGTTGAATGCTATTACCAATCCACGCCTTGAAGCGCTTTTACACCAGACTCGAAAGCGTGTTTAACGTTACGAACTTCAGACACGGTATCGGCCATGTCCGTTAAAGTGCGGTGTGCTCCACGGCCAGTAATGATCACGGACTGCATTTTCGGACGGTTATTCAGAGCTTCTACCACTTCATCCAGTTCAATGTAACCGTAACTCACCATGTAAGTTAGCTCATCAAACAGAATTACATCAATCGACTCATCGGCTAGCATACGCTGACACTCTTTCCACACGCGCTGTGCGGCTTCGATATCTTGAGCCTTGTTTTGAGTTTCCCAAGTAAAGCCAGTACCCATCACTTGGAACTCTACATCGAGCTTTTGAAGAACGTTCTTTTCGCCGTTATCCCATGTTCCTTTTACAAACTGAGCGACGGCACACTTCTTACCATGACCGACTGCACGTGTAATCGTACCAAAACCGGATGTTGATTTACCTTTACCGTTACCCGTGATGACCAACAATAGGCCTTTTACTTCTTGTGCTGCAGCGACACGAGCATCGACTTGTTCTTTTACTTTCTGTTGTCTTGCTTTGTGGCGTTGTTCTTTGTTGTCTTCAGTCGACATAACAAATCCTTTTAAGTTGTGATTGCGCCTATCATAGCCTAACTTAACGATAGCAAAAACCATCGGAAGAACAGGTGATTAGGGATGAAAAAGATACTCGTAGTTTGTATGGGAAATATTTGCCGTTCGCCAACAGGTGAAGCGGTGCTAAGGAAGAAAGCGCAACAGCTGGATATTGACGTTGTGGTCGACTCTGCTGGGACGATTGGTTTTCATCAAGGCAACCCGCCAGACTCGCGATCCAAATCTGCAGGAGAGAAGCGAGGCTACAGCTTTAAGGGGATTACTTCTCGTAAAGTGGTAGATAATGATTTCGAAGAATTTGACCTGATACTCGCGGCAGATAGGGCGAATTTAGACGACTTAATGAGCCAATGCCCAGTTCACCTCCAATACAAGCTCGCATTATTTTTGAGCTTTGGAGAGTCACAATATCAAGAGATCCCCGATCCGTATTATGGTGAGGGAAATGGTTTTGAATTGGTGTTGGATTTAATCGAAGAGTCTAGCGAAGCGATACTGCGTTCGATGTAGTGTAGGAGCAATGTTCGTCGTTTGGTGATCGGCGTAAGGGCTGACCGTGATAGGTATAAAAAAGGCCGACATTGAATGTCGACCTCTCTAAATCTAACTTAAAACCACAGCTAAGGTTACTTAGACATTACTTTGTAGATTGGGTCTTCTGCAACGTTCGCTTCAACTAAGCTACCTGCCTTGTGCAGCATAGCAACACAGTCTTGGCTTAGGTGGCGAAGGTGAAGTGTTTTACCTAGCGCCGCGTAACGGTCAGCAATCGTGTCGATCGCTTCAATTGCAGAGTGGTCAGTCACGCGTGAGTTTGCGAAATCAACGATTACATCTTGTGGATCGTTGTAAGCGTCAAACAACTCTAGGAAGTTAGCTGTCGAACCAAAGAAGATTGGACCGTTAACTTTGTACTCTTTTGAGCCTTCAGCGTTTACTGATGTATCTGCGTAGATGTGTTTAGCATGTTGCCAAGCAAACATTAGCGCTGAAGCTACAACACCAACACCTACCGCTACAGCAAGGTCAGTCAGTACGGTTACTACGGTAACAAGAACGATAACGAAGAAGTCTTGCTTAGGAACGCGACGCGCAAGCTTGAAGGTTGCCCATTCAAATGTGCCGATAACAACCATGAACATTACGCCCACAAGTGCTGCTAGAGGAATCATTTCAATCAGTGCAGAACCGAACAGGATGAACATCAGTAGTGCAACTGCGGCTACGATACCTGAAAGACGACCACGACCACCTGAGTTTACGTTGATCATCGATTGACCGATCATCGCACAACCACCCATCGCACCGAATACAGAACACGTTACGTTAGCCATACCTTGACCAACACATTCACGGTTAGATTGACCACGAGTGTTTGTCATTTCGTCTAGTACTGTCAGTGTCAGCAGAGATTCAATCAGGCCGATAGCCGCAAGGATAATTGCGTAAGGCAGGATGATCTGTAGTGTCTCTAAAGAAAACGGAACAGCAGGAATTGAGAATGTTGGTAGAGAGCCCGCTAGTGTAGCAGCTTCGTCACCAGACATTGTACGTAGGAAGTCGACAACAGTGCGAGTTTCAAGGTCAAGACCCACAACCAAAGCTGTTACTGTAACAATAGCAACCAATGAAGATGGTACTGCTGTTGTTAGCTTAGGTAGGAAGTGGATGATAGCCATTGTAAGGGCTACTAGACCTAGCATTAGTGTCATTTGACCGCTTGGTAACCAAGTCAACGCACCTGTTACGTCTGGTGCTTTAAATTGACCAAGCTGAGCTAGGAAGATAACAATAGCCAAACCGTTCACGAAACCAATCATTACAGGGTGTGGAACGATACGGATAAATTTACCTAGTTTAAATACACCTGCTGCAATTTGCAGAAGGCCAGCCAGCATAACGGCTGCGAATAGGTATTGAACACCATGGGTTGCCACTAGGCTCACCATTACAACGGCCATTGCGCCAGTTGCACCAGAAATCATACCTGGACGGCCGCCAAAGACAGAAGTGATTAAACCTACGATGAATGCTGCGTAAAGACCAACCATTGGGTCAACGCCAGCAACAAAGGCGAATGCTACAGCTTCAGGTACCAGAGCTAGGGCTACTGTTAGACCTGAAAGCACGTCATTCTTTACAGAGTGCTTTGAAAATTGAGGGAATTCGAACATGTTTGCTCAGCTATGCTTAAGATGGATTTACCGACACGGGTGTATTGCGTAGCCAAACAGTGATGGAAAAGAGCGGCAATAGCGAAGTGTCGAAAAGATAAGTGCGCGAATGCTACCCAAAAATGTGATTAAGTTCAAGGTTGAACCTAACTTTGAGTAATATATCTGTTAATTTTTATTCGATTAGTAGATATGAAAAAGGCTGCTTTAATAAGCAGCCTTTGATTCTATTTACTTGCGATTATCTATCAGTAATCACTAGTAGTTTGGCTTAGTCATCGCCGCGCCAGCTTTGTTCGACGCTGCCTGACTGCCTGCACCTTTCGATACAAAACGTTCAGTGCGGAACGGAGCTGCAATCACTTCAATCTCTTTGATCTCTTGAGGACCAGGAGCTTTAGTCATTGGTGAGCCGGCTTGCTTCTTAGCAACTGCTGCCTTTGGTGCCGCTTTAGGAGCTTCTGTTTTTACAACAGGTGCTTCTTCAACTTTTGCACTTTCAGCTTTAGGCGCTTCAGCTTCAACAACTGGTGTTGCTTCTGCTTGCACAGCTTCTGCTACAACAGGCGCTTCAACTTTCGTCGCTTCTGCAATCACTGGAGCTTCAACTTTCGCAGTTTCAACGACCACTGGTGCTTCTTCAACGACAGCAGGAGCTTCAACTACAGTAGGAGTCTCAGCTACTTGAGCTTCAACAGCAGCTTCTTCGCGACGGATAATCACTTTACCCATTGCAAGCTCTGGACATGCGAAGCCGCCAGCCATTGCTACATTGCTTTGTGGTGCCGTCTCTAGAGCAACATTCTGCTCTTGAACAGATGTTTGCGCTTCAGCTGCTACTTGAACTTCAGCCACTTCAGGTTTTGCCTGCTTGTGGTGAGGTTTTGGAATGAAGCGAGGCATCACTTTACCCATAGCCATCTCTGGAGAAGCTACACCACCTTTACGTAGGCGGAATGGGTTAGGGCGACGATCACGACCGCGACGACGACGTTGACCACTTGCACGTAGGTGACGTGGAGAACGACGGTTACGACGTTGTTTCGGCTCTTCCTGTTCAGTTTGCTCTGCATTCGCTTGAGTTGCTTCTACTTGTTCCGCAACTTTTTGCTCTTGAGCTACTGATTGTTCTTTAGCAACAACCTGTTCTTTTGAAGCGTTATCTTCAGCTTGAGCTTGTTGGTCTTTAACACGAACTTGCTTGTTCAGTTTACGACGCTGACGACGCTCTTTAATCTTAGCTGCTTTTGCTTCAGGTTTAGCCTTAGGCGCTTCCGGTTTACCAGCTTGTGCTTCTGCTGCTAGCTGTAGACCTTCTTCTGCTAATTTAGATGGTGCTTGCTCTTCGCGTTGCTTCTGCTCATCACGTGGCTTGTTGCGACGGTCTTGCTTAGGCTTACGAGGCTGACGAGTTTGCTGTGGAGCTGCTTCTTTTTGCTCTTCAGGCTTCTCATCACGAGCTGGCTTACGACGGCGTTTGTTGTCACGGTTTTCGTTACGATTGTCGCCACGTTCACCACGGTCGTTACGCTCACCACGTTGGTTACGACGACGGTTATCGTTACGATCACGGCGTTGACGGTTGCCGTTGTTGCGATTGTTTTTAGGTTTCTCTTCTTCTTTCTTCTCTTCTTCTTTTTTCTCTTCTTGAGTTGAAGAGCCAAATAAGAAGCTACCGATAGCTTTGAAGAAACGACCAATTAGGCCTGGTTCTTGAGTCGCTGCTGGTTCAGCTTTCTTCTCTTCAACAGCTTTAGGTGCTGGAGCAGGAGTTGGTGCTGATTGAGCAGGAGCTGCAAAGCCTTTCAGAGCAGGTTCTTCGATCTTCTTAGGACGAATAGTCTGTTCAGCTGGCTCTTTGCTTTCCGCTTCTTTTAGAGCTTCTAGCTTGTTAGGCAGCAAGTAAGACAGTAGATCGAACTCTTCACCTTCACGAACACGGATAACCTCAAAATGCGGCGTTTCCATGTCTGAGTTAGGAACAACAGTGATCTTAACTTCTTGATTCTTCTCGATGTGGTTTACTGAACGACGTTTTTCGTTCAGAAGGTAAGAAGCGATTGGAACAGGTACAACAGCAAGTACTTGTGCTGTGTTGTCTTTTAGAGCTTCTTCTTCAATCAAACGTAGAACAGAAAGTGCTAGAGATTCGTTATCACGAACAACACCAGTACCTGTACAACGAGGACAAATGTGGTGGCTTGCTTCTGCTAGTGATGGGCTCAAACGTTGACGAGACATCTCTAGAAGACCAAAGCGAGAAATACGACCAATCTGAACACGTGCGCGATCTAAACGAACGGCATCACGTAGACGGCTTTCTACTTCGCGTTGGTGGCGAACCGGAGTCATATCGATAAAGTCGATTACAACAAGACCACCTAGGTCACGTAGACGTAATTGACGTGCAATTTCATCGGCAGCTTCTAGGTTAGTGTTAAGTGCTGTTTCTTCAATATCGCCGCCCTTTGTTGCACGAGCAGAGTTGATATCGATAGAAGTCAGTGCTTCTGTTGGGTCGATTACGATAGAACCACCAGATGGAAGACGAACTTCACGTTGGAAAGCAGATTCGATCTGGCTTTCAATCTGGTAATGGCTGAATAGTGGCACTTCACCATCGTATTTCTTAACGCGATTCATGAAATCTGGGCGTATTAATTGAATGTGCGCTTGTGCACGTTCAAAAATAGTATTGCTGTCGATTAGAATCTCGCCAATATCACGACGTAGGTAGTCACGAATTGCGCGAACAATAACGTTACTCTCTTGGTGAATTAGGAAAGGAGCTGCGTTTGAATCAGAAGCTTGCTTGATAGCGCCCCAATGGTTCAATAGAACATTCAGGTCCCACTCTAGCTCTTCTGCACTTTTGCCAACACCCGCTGTACGCACGATTAAGCCCATACCTTGAGGAAGCTCAAGAGTACTTAATGCTGCTTTCAGTTGAGTGCGTTCATCACCTTCGATACGACGAGAAATACCGCCAGCACGAGGGTTATTAGGCATAAGAACTAAGTAACTACCAGCTAAAGAGATGAAAGTTGTCAGTGCAGCACCTTTGCTACCACGTTCTTCTTTCTCTACTTGTACGATTACTTCTTGGCCTTCTTTTAGCACTTCTTTAATGCTAGGACGGCCTTGGTATGTATAACCTTCAGGGAAGTATTCGCGGGCAATTTCTTTAAGAGGGAGGAAACCGTGACGTTCTGCGCCGTAATCAACGAATGCCGCTTCTAGGCTTGGTTCAATACGGGTAATACGTCCTTTGTAGATATTCGCTTTCTTTGACTCGTGACCTGGACTTTCGATATCTAGATCGAACAGTCGCTGGCCATCAACCAAAGCGACACGCAACTCTTCTTTTTGAGTTGCGTTAATTAACATTCTTTTCATTTAGAAATTCTCATTGTCTTTTCTTATTTTCATCATTGTTCTTATCGCTTTATTTCGTTTCTCATGGTGCCAGATCCCATGGCTTTATCGGTGCAGCCTCCCGGCTGGAGAGGGATGCTCTGGGGCACGTCAGTCATCATAGGGAGTTAGCCTATGATCCGCGATGTGGCGGTGAATACTCAACATGAGTGTACGTGAGTAGAGCGATAAGGAACTCAGTTGACCGTGTCTTACGCCGATTGCAGCACTGTCTAATCTGAGTTATCTACTCATTTACTTGCTTATGAATGGTTAGCTGTTTAAATAATAGTCAAACCACTGATAGCAGCTGTGAACTATAGCAGTGGTCGGTAAACACAGCAATCTGCTTTGTCGGAATGCTGTAAAAAAAACAGTTTTTGTTTGGGTTTTGATAGCTCTAACTCACTGTCTATAAATAATTTATCAATTGATATTTTAATTTGCAGGAATCTTGGTGCTTTTTTGTTCGAAGAATCAAAGAAATATAGAACTTCAATGACCATTTTTGGATAGATCGGTAAAGATTAGGGATAAATAAGTTCGGAATAGGGCTAAGAAAATCTCAATTATCAAAAGTGACAGTGATACAATAGCGCAATGAGCGAAATTAGAACCCAAGTCCAATTCGTCGACATTGACGAAGATATGGCTGGTCAGCGTATTGATAACTTCTTACGCAACCAATTAAAAAACATCCCGAAAAGCATGATTTACCGAATCGTGCGTAAAGGCGAAGTCCGCGTAAATAAAAAACGCATCAAGGCAGAGTACAAACTAAAAGCTGGTGATTTAGTTCGTATCCCGCCAGTCACGATTGAAGAGAAAACCGAAGAGAACGTGCCGAGCACGAAACTCAACAAGGTTTCAGAATTAGAACAGTGCATCATTTATGAAGATGATCACATGCTAATTCTTAACAAACCGTCTGGCACTGCTGTTCATGGTGGTAGCGGATTAAAGTTTGGCGCGATTGAAGCATTACGTGCGCTTCGCCCTGATGCTCGTTTTCTTGAATTAGTGCACCGTATCGATAGAGATACGTCTGGCATTTTGCTTGTTGCTAAGAAGCGCTCGGCGCTAAGACACCTTCAAGCACAGTTCCGTGAAAAAACGGTTCAAAAATACTACTTCGCTTTAGTGATGGGCGAATGGAAGAACAGCTGCAAAGTCGTCAACGCACCTTTGTTAAAAAACGAAGTGAATAGCATTGTTCGAGTGAACCCGAATGGTAAAGCTTCTGAAACCCGCTTTAAGGTTTTAGAGAAATTCCAAGAGGCGACGTTGATTCAAGCTAGCCCAATTACAGGGCGTACACACCAAATTCGTGTGCACGCTCAGTATACTGGTCACCCAATTGCTTGGGATGATCGCTACGGTGATCGTCGTTTTGACGCTTACACGGGTAAGGTTGGCCTTGATCGTCTGTTCCTACATGCAGCAAACATCAAGTTCACACACCCAGGTAGTGAAGAGAAGATGGATATCTCGGCGCCAATGGAAAGAAGGCTAGAGAAAGCCCTAACTGGTTTACGTAAGCTCTAAGAAGATACGAGATACGAGATA